>NZ_VRVA01000077.1:0-27330 GCF_008039945.1 Methylobacterium sp. WL64 | reverse complement strand
CGTAGTGACGGTTGGCCGTCTCGTACTCCACGTGCGCGGTCGAGATCGTGATCCCGCGCGCCTTCTCCTCCGGCGCCTTGTCGATCTGGTCGTAGGCCGTGAACGTCGCACCGCCCGTCTCAGCCAGCACCTTCGTGATCGCCGCCGTCAGCGACGTCTTGCCGTGATCGACGTGACCGATCGTGCCAATGTTGCAGTGCGGCTTGGTGCGAGCGAACTTTTCCTTGCCCATCAGAGCCTCCTAGATTCGAAATCGTGTTGCGGATGAAGAGGTGGTACCGGCGTAGCCTCAGGCGTACTTGGCGATGACCTTGTCGGCCTCGCCGCGCGGCACCTCTTCGTAGTGGTCGAACTGCATGGTGAAGTTCGCCCGGCCCTGCGACATGGAGCGCAGGTTGTTCACGTAACCGAACATGTTGGCCAGCGGCACCATCGCGTTGATGACGTTGGCGTTGCCGCGCATGTCCTGGCCCTGGATCTGGCCGCGGCGGGAGTTCAGGTCGCCGATGACCGAGCCGGTATACTCTTCCGGCGAGACGACCTCGACCTTCATCACCGGCTCGAGCAGGACCGAGCCGCCCTTCTGAAGCGCCTCGCGCAGTGCGGCCCGGGACGCGATCTCGAAGGCCAACGCCGACGAATCGACGTCGTGGTAGGCACCGTCGATCAGCTCGACCTTGACGTCGACCACCGGGAAGCCCGCCAGCACGCCGGCGCCCAGGACCGAGTTGAGGCCCTTCTCTACGCCCGGGA
Source organism: Methylobacterium sp. WL64 (assembly GCF_008039945.1). NCBI lineage: Bacteria > Pseudomonadati > Pseudomonadota > Alphaproteobacteria > Hyphomicrobiales > Methylobacteriaceae > Methylobacterium > Methylobacterium sp. WL64. Next base: position 26,577 of record NZ_VRVA01000077.1, on the reverse strand, counting down.
TGTACTCCTTGGGCACCGCGCCGCCGACGATCTTCGACTCGAACTGGAAGCCAGCACCCGGCTCGTTCGGCTCCACGACGAACTTGACGCGGGCGAACTGGCCCGTACCGCCGGTCTGCTTCTTGTGGGTGTAGTCGATCTCCTGACGTCGGGTCAGCTTCTCGCGGTAGGCCACCTGCGGCTGGCCGATATTCGCGTCGACCTTGTAGGTCCGGCGCAGGATATCGACCTTGATGTCCAGGTGAAGCTCGCCCATCCCCTTGAGGATGGTCTGGCCGGATTCCTGGTCCGTCGAGACCCGGAAGGACGGATCCTCGGCGGCGAGCTTGGCGAGCGCGATGCCGAGCTTCTCCTGATCGGCCTTCGACTTGGGCTCGACGGCGATCTCGATCACCGGCTCCGGGAACTCCATGCGCTCCAGGATCACGGCCTTCTGCGGATCGCACAGGGTGTCACCGGTGCGGGTGTCCTTGAGACCGGCGAGGGCGACGATATCGCCCGCGAAGGCTTCCTTGACGTCCTCACGGTTATTGGCGTGCATCAGGAGCATGCGGCCGACGCGCTCCTTCTTGTCGCGCGTCGAGTTGATGACGTTGGCGCCCGACTCGATCTTGCCCGAGTACACGCGGCAGAACGTGATGGTGCCGACGTGGGGATCGTCCATGATCTTGAAGGCGAGCATGGAGAAGGGATCGGCATCCGTCGGGTGACGGACGACCGGCTCCTCGGTCTTGAAGTCGAGGCCGTCGACGTCGCCACGATCGGCCGGGGAGGGGAGGTAATCCACCACGGCGTCGAGCAGGGGCTGCACGCCCTTGTTCTTGAAGGCCGAGCCGCACAGGACCGGATGGAAGGCGCGCAGCTGCACGGCGCGACGCACGAGCTTGTGCATCGTCGCGGCATCCGGCTCGGTACCGTCGAGATAAGCCACCATGGCTTCGTCATCGAGTTCGACGCAGGCTTCGACCAGCTTGCTGCGGTACTCGACGGCCTGGTCCTTGAGCTCCTCGGGGATCTCGACCTCGGAGAAGTCGGCGCCCAGGGTCTCACCGGACCAGACGATCGCCTTCATCTTGATCAGGTCGATGACGCCCTTGAAGCTGGACTCGGCGCCGATCGGCAGCTGCAGGCAGACCGGCTTGCCGGCGACGCGGTCGATGATGTCGGCGACGCACTTGAAGAAGTCGGCGCCGATCTTGTCCATCTTGTTGACGAACACGACACGCGGGACGTCGTACTTGTCGGCCTGGCGCCAGACGGTCTCGGTCTGGGGCTCCACGCCCTGGTTGCCGTCGAGCACGCAGACGGCGCCGTCGAGCACGCGCAAGGAACGCTCGACCTCGATGGTGAAGTCGACGTGCCCAGGGGTGTCGATGATGTTCAGGCGCTTCTCGCGCCAGAAGCACGTCGTCGCGGCGGACGTGATCGTGATGCCGCGCTCCTGCTCCTGCTCCATCCAGTCCATGGTGGCGGCGCCGTCATGGACTTCGCCGATCTTATGCGACTTTCCGGTGTAGTAGAGGATCCGCTCCGTGGTCGTGGTCTTCCCGGCATCAATGTGGGCCATGATGCCGAAGTTGCGGTAGTCCTCGATCGCGTGCGTGCGGGGCATTGGATTGCTCCTGAGAGACGGCGGAACCGCTTACCAGCGGTAGTGCGAGAAGGCGCGGTTGGCTTCAGCCATCCGGTGCGTATCTTCCCGCTTCTTGACGGCGTTGCCGCGGTTGTTCGCGGCGTCGAGCAGCTCGGCGGAGAGCCGCTCGATCATGGTGCGGTCGTTGCGCGACCGGGCGGCCTGGATCAGCCAACGGATGGCGAGGGCCTGGCGGCGCTCGGTCCGGACCTCGACGGGGACCTGGTAGGTCGCGCCGCCGACGCGCCGGGAGCGCACTTCGATCATCGGGGCGACATTGTCGAGCGCAGCGCGGAACACCTCGATCGGGTTGGCGCGGGCGCGGTTCTCGACGATGTCGAAGGCACCGTAGACGATCCGCTCGGCGGTCGACTTCTTGCCCTCGTACATGATCGAGTTCATGAACTTCGTCAGCACCACATCCCCGTACTTCGGGTCCGGGATGATCTCACGCTTCTCGGCAGAGTGACGACGGGACATCTCTTAAACTCTCAAACGAGTCTGACTTAAGCACCTCGCGCAGGCCGCCTGGGCTTTCTTGATGAAGCCGGCGACATCCTTACGAGGCCGTGGAAACGCATCTCTGCGACCGGATAAACTCCGGTCGCCGGTCTTACTTCGGACGCTTGGCGCCGTACTTGGAACGGCGCTGCTTCCGGTTCTTCACGCCCTGCGTGTCGAGCACGCCGCGCAGGATGTGGTAGCGCACACCCGGAAGATCCTTCACGCGGCCGCCGCGGATCATGACGACCGAGTGCTCCTGGAGGTTGTGGCCCTCGCCAGGAATATAACCAATCACCTCGAAGCCGTTGGTCAAACGGACCTTGGCGACCTTACGAAGGGCCGAGTTCGGCTTCTTCGGGGTCGTCGTGTAGACCCGGGTGCAGACGCCGCGCTTCTGCGGGCAAGCGTCAAGCGCCGGAACCTTGTTGCGGCTCCGCTGGATCTTCCGCGGCTGGGCGATCAGCTGGTTGATCGTCGGCATCCTGTGCCCTCTTCCTCGGTCACCTTGGCCGGACCGCCTAGGGCAGTCCGCAAAACGAATATGCGCCGGAGGTCCTGTCACAGACCCTCGGCGCGGTGTGGGCAGAGGAGCACGCTCATAACGAACGCGCTCGTACCTACGGATCTGACTTAGAGCGTCAGGCGATTTGAGCCTTCGGATCGCTCGAGGCGATCGCGGCGCCCAAGGGTCAAACCCTAGGGCCGTCGGCAGCCAATGGCCGTCCGAAGTGGCGCGCTTTTAGCCTCGGTTAACCCGCAGGTCAATGCGTCGATCGCGATATTCTGGGCACCGCGCCGATCGAGTGATCAGCCCGGCCGACAAACGCATGTGCTCCCGCATCCTATGCGCTCGGTGCGATGGGTGGAAGGCCGAACCGGTTCGGCTCCGCATCGCCGGCTTTTGCCAGCACCTGTACGATGAACCAGATCCAAAATCCGAAGGTGGCAACGCCAGTCAGCAAGGCGAGAGTGCTGAACAAGGCAGGAACCCCGATCGCATGGCGGCTGTAAGATGAGAGAAAGCCGATCGATGCACAGAGGAAGGACAGCGGAGTGAGGACGTAAGGTACGGCGTTCAGCCAACCGGATCGATTGACATCATGGCAGCGCTTGATGCCGAGAGCGAGGCCGCACCATGCCGTAACAAAAAAAACGATTATGTTCACGCCTGGAATAAGGCCAAGAACAATGTTTACAATCATCAGCACTAAAAATCCAAAGGTCCAATAGTCACGACGTCCGATGCGGCCATTCGGATTAAAATAGAAAGCAACCCAATCTCGCTGGCGAACAGCTTTACTGAAGGCCGGTGAGAAAACCGGGGCTTGACCGGGGACAGGGTATATTTCGCGTGCCTCACCATCGACAACTATGAAGTCCACCGCATGGCCAGCCCGTGTGCCATTACTGTTCAGATCTGCACTTGAGAAACGATAGCGCTGACCGACATCGCCCGAGATTGCGCCCGGCGCATTTGCTTCGGGTACTGCCAGAATATATCCGCGCATTCGTCAAACCTCTCGTTTTTGCTCCCGTTATCATTGGGATGCAGAGATCACGACAATGTGCCTGGGAAACCGTTCAGTCAACGCGAGAGAAGATGTCGATTTTTGGTGATCACAAATGTATATATTGAATTTCAATACCATATTAATCGATATCATATTACTAAGGTGATACGTTACATTATCTGGCTCGCCCTTCTGTTATCTCATCGATTGATATCTTTTAACGCCCATAAACTCATCTCATTCATTAGAACGGTCTCGGTCATACTAATAGAGTTTTACTTTTAATATTAATATGATTGAATTCATATTTTGGCGAGAGAATCCTCCATTTCACAGTTAGTGCTTAAGCAAGGTCGGCAGAGCGCACTCCTACAGCCGATAAGGGCACAACCAACGAGACCGTCCTGCGCCGGGACTTTTCGAACGCGACCGTGGTGGCGTTCGACGATACGCCCTTCGCCTTCGCGGCCCTGCGCAACGGCAACGTTCAGGCGAACACGCAGGACGGATCGAAGCTCGTCAATCTGCTGGCCACGGCTCCCGACAAAGAGAATCACGAGGTTCCGGCCTTCTCGATTTCCAACGACTACATCGGCGCCGGCATCCCGAAGGGTGAGACCCGCCTCCGCGCGGTGGTGGACGAGACGCTCCGGGAGCTGGAGGCCAGCGCGAAGGCTGCGGCGCTCTACGACCGCTGGTTCGGCCCGAACACGACGTAGCCGCTGCCGTGCCTGTTCCGGATCGGCGACCACAGCTAGCCGACGGCGGTGAGTCCCTTCGGCGATCTGCTCGCGCTGCGCTACCTGGTCTGGCTGCTGCAGGGTTTCGGGGTCACCCTGGTCCTGTCTGCGTCGGTGTGCGTGGCCGGAACGGCACCCGGCCTTGCCTTCTGCTGCCTGAAGGAGGCGGGGGGCCGGTTCGTGAAGGCGCGGAGTACCGCCTTTATCAACCTCATCCGGAACACGCCGCTGCTGGTGCAGCTGCTCTTCTGGTACTTCGGCGCCGTCGCGCTGATGCCGTCCTGGCTCACCGCCTGACTGAATAGCCCACACGGCCTGGCCCTGGGGCCGGCCACCCTGCACTGGCCGGCCTACGAGACCCTGGCCAGCTTCCTCGGGCTGACGCTCTACGCCGCCGCAGACATCGCCGAGGAATGCCGGGCTGGCCTCGACGGCGTACGGCCTGCCCAGCGGGAGGCCGCTTTTGCCCTCGACCTGACCGGTCTCCAAGTCTTCCGCCAGATCGCGTTGCCGCAGGCCCTGCGCTTCGCCTGGCTGCCGGTGGTCGGCCAATATCTTAACACCATCAAGGACACGTCGCTGACCATGACCATCGGCCTCGCCGAGCTGTCCTATGCGTCCCGGGAGGTGGAGACAGAGACCTTCCTGGCCTTCCAGGTTTTCGGCATCGCGACGCTCCTGGAGAGCCTCGAATCGAGCCAGATCGCGCCGTGAACGGGCGCGGCTCGCGGCAGCCTGCTCCCAGCACCGCGCCGGGGGGCCATCAGGTCGAGACGAACCGCCGGACCCGGTCCGGTCTCGACCGCACCGCCCTCGAGCACCGCGTGATTCGGCATCGTCGAGGCCATCCGGGATGGTGCATCCAACGTGGGCGCCGGAACGGGGGCGTGCCGGATCGGGGCAGGGGCCCGGCAACACGGTCTACGGAAGATTAAAGCGAACCGTCGAAATGTCCCGATCGTCGGACGGCCCGTGGGCCGGCCTTTGTGTGCGTCGAGGATGTTGCGTATGGGTTGCGTCGCGGTCAGCAACGTCGTCCCCTTCCGGCGGATCGCCCCCGCCTCCGCGGCAGGCGAGCGGGACGCCCGCAACCGCCGCCGCAGCGAGCAACGCTCGCTCATGGACGCGGTCTACGCCACCGGCAGCATGATCGTCGCCGCCGAGGACCGTGAGATCAAGCTCACCGCGTCCCGCTTGCAGGTCTACGGCTTCCTGACGATCGAGGAGGTGACCGAGGAGGGCGGCATGCGGCGCCTGCGCCCCTCGGAGGCGATCCGGGCCCGGTCCGAGCGTCCGTGGCGCCTGTCGAAGCCGGCCTACGGAAGCGCCGTGACGATCCCGAGCCTCGACGACTTCCTGTTCGAATCAGCGGGCCAGCCCTTCTGAAGCCCTGAACGCCCGAGAGAGCCATGTCCGCCGCGCGAGGCTGCGCGGCGGACATGGCTGTGGTGTCGTTTCGATTTATCGGCCGCCCCGTCTCGCCGCCCAGCCGCCGCGGAGACATCCTGGCGGAAGCCGCCCTCGACCCGCCGGACGCACATCGATAAGCCCGTGGTCGGCCGCGCCGGGACACCACGCTGCGCCAGCCATCGAATCGCCCCGACCGCGCCCGATCCCCCCCGATCCCACCGGCGAATGTGTCGCGATCGGCTTGCCTTTCGGGGCAGCCCGTAGTATCCGCCCGGCCTTCGCGACATTTCGATGGGTGCTCGCACCCTCTGAACGCGGTGACCGCGCCGGCGTCTCGGACGCCGCAAGCGCGGTCTATACCATGAGCCGGGGACATCAGATCCCCATCAGGCGTCGTCCGCCGGGCAATACCGCCCGTGTGCGGAAACCCGCCTGAAACAAGGAGTCACGCACGTGATCCAGATGCAGACGAATCTGGACGTCGCCGACAACTCGGGTGCACGCCGTGTGATGTGCATCAAGGTTCTCGGCGGGTCGAAGCGGAAGTATGCCGGCGTTGGCGATGTCATCGTCGTGTCGGTCAAGGAGGCGATCCCGCGCGGTCGCGTCAAGAAGGGCGACGTCATGAAGGCGGTCGTCGTTCGCACGGCCAAGGCCGTGAAGCGCGTCGACGGGTCGGTGATCCGCTTCGACAAGAACGCTGCGGTCCTGATCAACAATCAGAAAGAGCCGATCGGCACCCGCATCTTCGGACCGGTGCCGCGCGAGCTGCGCGCGCGCAACCACATGAAGATCATCTCGCTGGCGCCGGAGGTGCTGTGATGGCCGCGAAGATCAAGAAGGGCGACAAGGTCGTCGTACTCACCGGCCGCGATTCCGGTCGCTCGGGCGAAGTCATCCAGGTTCTGCCGAAGGAAGGCCGCGCTTTCGTGCGTGGCATCAACCTGGTCAAGAAGCACCAGAAGCAGACGCAGAACCAGGAAGGCGGCATCATCTCCAAGGAGGCCGCCATCCAACTCTCGAACATCGCGGTCGCCGATGCCAACGGCAAGCCGACCCGCGTAGGTTTCCGCATCCTCGAAGACGGGCGCAAGGTCCGATTCGCCAAGAGCACGGGGGATCAGATCGATGGCTGAGGCCGACAAGAACGCCTACACCCCGCGCCTGCGCAAGCACTACGACGAAGTGGTGCGCCAGAAGCTGATCGAGGAGTTCGGGTACAAGAACCCGATGCAGGTCCCGCAGATCGAGAAGATTGTCATCAACATGGGCGTCGGCGAGTCCACCGCGGACTCCAAGAAGGCGACCGTGGCGGCTGGCGACCTCGCGCTCATCGCCGGCCAGAAGCCGGTGATCACCCGGGCCCGCAAGGCCATCGCGACCTTCAAGGTCCGTGAAGGCATGCCGATCGGTTGCAAGGTGACGCTGCGCAAGCAGCGCATGTACGAGTTCATGGATCGCCTGATCACGATCGCGCTGCCGCGCGTCCGCGATTTCCGCGGCCTGAACCCGCGCTCGTTCGACGGCCGCGGCAACTACGCCCTGGGTCTCAAGGAGCACCTCGTGTTCCCGGAGATCTCCTACGACAAGGCCGAGCAGATGTGGGGCATGGACATCGTCGTGGCGACCACCGCCCAAACCGATGCCGAGGCCAAGGCACTGCTCGCCGCCTTCCAGTTCCCGTTCCGGCAGTGAGGCCCTCGCGCCTCATACGCGGACACCGGAGATAGACCACATGTCGAAGAAAAGCTCAGTCGAGAAGAATGAGGCCCGTAAGACGCTGGTGAAGCGTTTCGCGGCCAAGCGGAAGGCGCTGCTGGACATCGCCAACAACGACACCCTCGAGATGGAGGAGCGCTTCGAGGCGCGCCTCAAGCTCGCGGAACTGCCGCGCAACTCGTCGGCCACCCGCATCCGCAACCGCTGCGGCATGACCGGCCGGCCCCGCGCGTTCTATCGCAAGATGGGCATCTCGCGCATCGCGCTGCGGGAGCTTGGCAACCGGGGCCTGATCCCCGGCCTGGTCAAGTCGAGCTGGTAAGGAGGTCCCCATGGTCAACGATCCCGTGGGTGACATGCTCACCCGTATCCGCAACGGCCAGCTTCGCCGTCGCAACGTCGTTCAGACACCCGGCTCGCGCCTGCGCGCCAACGTCCTGAACGTCCTGAAGTCCGAGGGCTACATCCGCGACTACGCGGCGACCGACCTCGGCAACGGCCGTACCGAGTTCGCCATCGAGCTCAAGTACTACGACGGCCGCCCGGTGATCCGCGAAATCAAGCGCGTTTCGAAGCCGGGTCGTCGGGTCTACTCGTCGGTCGGTGATCTGCCGCACGTGGCCGACGGCCTCGGCGTCACCATCGTCTCCACACCGCAGGGCGTCATGGCCGACCACGAGGCGCGTGAGCGCAACGTCGGCGGTGAAGTGCTCTGCACCGTATTCTGATCGGGACGGAGGAGGTTATCCCATGTCTCGCGTAGGCAAGAAGCCCGTTCCCGTGCCGGCCGGCGTCACCGCCACCGTCACCGGTCAGACGGTGAAGATGAAGGGCTCTAAGGGCGAGCTGCAGTTCGACGTCCCCACGCTGGTCAGCGTGGAGATGAAGGACGGCGCGATCTCGGTCGAGCCGATCAACCAGTCCAAGCCGGCCCGTTCCCTGTGGGGCACGTCGCGGGCTCAGATCGCCAACATCGCCGAGGGCGTGTCGAAGGGCTTCGAAAAGAAGCTTGAGATCACGGGCGTCGGTTATCGTGCGGCGATGGCCGGTAAGGCCCTCAAGCTGTCGCTCGGCTACAGCCACGACATCGAATACGCGATCCCCGCCGGGATCACGATCGTTACCCCGAAGCCCACCGAGATCACGATCACCGGGATCAACCGCCAGCAGGTCGGTCAGGTCGCCGCCGAGATCCGCGATTACCGCGGACCCGAGCCCTACAAGGGCAAGGGCGTGAAGTACGCGGGCGAGTTCATCTTCCGCAAGGAAGGCAAGAAGAAGTAAGGAGGGCATCATGTCTCGCAAGCTCGAAGCCCTCGATCGCCGCAAGGCGCGCGTCCGTCGCGCGCTGCGGGCGGCCGCCAACGGCCGTCCGCGGCTCTCGGTGTTCCGCTCGTCGAAGCAGATCTACGTGCAGGTCATCGATGACGTCGCCGGCAAGACGCTGGCCGCCGCCTCGTCGATCGACAAGGCACTCAAGGGTGAACTCAAGACCGGCGCCGATGTCGCCGCTGCGAAGGCGGTGGGCAAGCTGGTGGCCGAGCGCGCCAAGGCCGCGGGCGTCACGAAGGTGATCTTCGACCGCTCCGGCTACATCTACCACGGCCGCGTCGCAGCCGTGGCCGAGGCCGCCCGCGAAGGCGGCCTGGAGTTCTGAGGAACTCACCCCGCGCGGCGTGATACCCGCGCGGCCATTCCCTCCCGTTTCCGGCGAGGGGAATCGAGCGAGCGGGTCCGAGGATCCGCGCTAGTGAGATAGGTTAGACAACATGGCACGTGAACGGGAAGGCGGGGGCCGCGGCCGCCGCGACGAGCGCGAGGAGCGCGACAGCGAATTCGTGGACAAGCTCGTCCACATCAACCGCGTCGCCAAGGTGGTGAAGGGTGGCCGTCGCTTCGGCTTTGCAGCCCTCGTCGTCGTCGGCGACCAGAAGGGCCGCGTCGGCTTCGGCCACGGCAAGGCCCGTGAGGTGCCGGAGGCGATCCGCAAGGCGACCGAGGCGGCCAAGCGCGGCCTGATCCGGGTGTCGCTGCGCGAGGGTCGGACCCTGCACCACGACGTGAACGGCCGCCACGGCGCCGGCAAGGTGATCCTCCGTGCGGCTCCGCAGGGTACCGGCATCATCGCCGGCGGCCCGATGCGCGCCGTGTTCGAGACGCTCGGCATGCAGGACGTTGTCGCGAAGTCGCTCGGCTCCTCCAACCCCTACAACCTCGTGCGCGCCACCTTCGAGGCGCTTAAGAACGAGGACAGCCCGCGCTCCGTGGCGGCCCGCCGCGGCATCAAGGTTTCGAGCCTCCAGGCCCGTCGCCGCGACGCCGATCCGGCCGACCAGTCCGAAGCTGCGGTCGCGTAAGGGGAGGGTCCGATGGCACAGAAGACCGTCCGTATCGAGCAGATCGGCTCGCCGATCCGCCAGGAAGCCAGCCAGCGCCAGACGCTGATCGGCCTGAAGCTCAACAAGCTCCACCGCGTGTCCGAGCTGGAGGATACCCCCTCCGTGCGCGGCATGATCCGCAAGGTTGCGCACCTCGTGCGCGTCCACGGCGACGTGGCGTGAGGAGGCACCGATGAAGCTCAACGAGATCAGCGACAATCCCGGCGCAACCAAGAATCGGATGCGTGTCGGTCGGGGCATCGGCTCCGGCAAGGGCAAGACCGCCGGCCGCGGCGTGAAGGGTCAGAAGGCCCGGACCGGCGTGTCCATCAAGGGCTTCGAGGGCGGTCAGATGCCGCTGCATCGGCGCCTGCCGAAGCGTGGCTTCAACAACCTCTACGCCCAGGATCTGAACGAGGTGAACCTTGGCCGGATCCAGGAGGCGTTGGACGCCGGTAAGCTCGACAAGGCCGCGACCGTCACGGTCGACAGCCTCGTCACCGCCGGCATCATCGCCCGGGCCCGTGACGGCGTGAAGCTGCTCGGCGTCGGCGAGTTGACCGCGAAGCTCAGCTTCGAGGTCACCCGCGCTTCCAAGTCCGCCATCGAGGCGGTCGAGAAGGCCGGCGGCTCGGTCAGCGTCGCATTCGCCACCGGCGTATCGACCCGCGGCGGCGCCAAGGCCGAGGCCACGGCCTGACGGCCGGCATGGGAGCGACGCGGGGCCCCGTTGCACGGTCCCCGCGCACCCTTTAAGCCGATCCTTCGAGCGGCGGCCCTGCGACCACGCGGGCCGCCGTTTTCAATTCATCCGGGCGCCATTCGCCCGGCGACACTCCCAGGACGCGACGCTTATGGCCTCAGCCGCCGAGCAGCTTGCCGCCAACCTCAATTTCGGTGCCATCGCGAAGGCCGATGAGCTGAAGAAGCGCATCTGGTTCACGCTCGGCGCCCTCGTGGTGTTCCGGCTGGGCACCTACATCCCGATCCCCGGCATCGATCCGGAGCAGTTCGCCCGGAACTTCCAGCAGCAGGCCGGCGGCGTGCTCGGGCTGTTCAACATGTTCTCCGGCGGTGCCGTCGAGCGCATGGCGATCTTCGCCCTCAACATCATGCCGTACATCTCGGCCTCGATCATCGTTCAGCTGCTCACCTCGGTGATCCCGAGCCTGGAAGCGCTGAAGAAGGAGGGTGAGTCCGGCCGCAAGGTGATCAACCAGTACACCCGCTACCTCACGGTGGTGCTGGCGCTTGTGCAGTCCTGGGGCATCGCGATCGGTCTCCAGAGCTCGTCCGCGGCCATCGATCCCGGCCCGTTCTTCCTGGCCTCGACGGTGATCACGCTGACCGGCGGCACCCTGTTCCTGATGTGGGTCGGCGAGCAGATCACCTCGCGCGGCATCGGCAACGGCTCGTCGCTGATCATCTTCGCCGGCATCGTCGCCCACCTCCCGGTCGCGATCGCGGGCGCTCTCGAGCTCGGCCGCACCGGCGCGCTGTCGCCGATCATCATCCTGGGCGTCGCCGTGGCGGCCGTGGTGTTGGTCTACTTCATCGTGTTCATGGAGCGCGCCCAGCGCCGCCTGCTGATCAACTACCCGAAGCGCCAGGTCGGCAACCGCATGTACGAGGGCCAGACCTCGTTCCTGCCGTTGAAGCTCAACACGTCGGGTGTGATCCCGCCGATCTTCGCCTCGTCGCTCCTGCTCCTGCCGGCCACCGCGGCGAGCTTCTCCGCCAATGGCGGCAGCACCGGCTGGCTGGGCACCGTGACGGCCTATCTGGGCCACGGGACACCATTGTTCATGGCGCTCTACGCGGCGCTGATCATCTTTTTCACGTTCTTCTACACCGCGGTGGTCTTCAATCCGCAGGAGACGGCCGACAACCTGAAGAAGCATGGCGGCTTCATCCCGGGCATCCGTCCGGGCGAACGCACCGCGGCCTTCATCGACAAGGTGCTGACCCGGATCACGGTGATCGGCGCCCTGTACCTGACTCTCGTCTGCCTCTGCCCCGAGATCCTGTCGTCCTACGCCTCGGCGAGCCTTGGCTTCGGCGGGACCTCGCTACTGATCGTGGTCTCGGTGACCATGGACACGGTCGCTCAGATCCACGGGCACCTGATGGCGCATCAGTACGAGGGCCTCGTGAAGAAGGCCAAGCTGCGTGGCGCCTCGACCACGCAACGCCGCCGCTGAGCCTGCTACAGAGGCGGGACGAAGCCACCGCCGCGCCCGCCTCTCAGCAAAAGGTCTGGATGCCTCCGGGCCCGGGACCGACTAGAAAAACCCGAGACGGGCGATGCCGGGGAGGCTTCGCCAACCGCCGCTTGTGCCCGTAGAGAGTCGGGCCGGACGAGGACAACGCCATGCGCATCATTCTGCTCGGCCCCCCCGGCGCGGGGAAGGGAACGCAATCCGAGCGGATCGTCGAGCGCTTCGGCATCCCGCAGCTCTCGACCGGGGACATGCTGCGCGCCGCGGTCGCCGCCGGCACGCCGGTGGGCCTCGAGGCCAAGGCCGTGATGGAATCGGGTGGCCTCGTCTCCGACCGGATCGTGGTCGGGATCGTTGCCGACCGGATCGAGGAACCCGACGCGAAGCGCGGCTTCATCCTGGACGGTTTCCCCCGCACTGTGGCCCAGGCCGAGGCGCTGGCAACCATGCTGTCCGGCAAGGACATGAACCTGTCCGCGGTCGTCGAGCTCAAGGTCGACGAGGACGCGCTGGTCGGGCGCATCCAGAAGCGGGCGGCGGAGACGCTCGCGCGCGGGCAGGCGGTGCGCAAGGACGACACCCCCGAGGTGTTCAAGCAGCGCCTGGAGGCCTACCGGGCCCTGACCGCGCCGCTTTCGGACTACTACGCCAAGACCGGTTTGCTCCACACCGTCGATGGCATGCAGCCGATCGATACCGTGACCACGGAGATCATGGCGGTGCTGGAGCCGCACGCGGAACGTGTGGAGTCCTGACCAAGACCGCCGGCACGCCGCATCATTCGGCGGCCGGCCTTGTGATGAACTCGAAGCGCGCGAAGCCGACGCTCAAGCAGCGGGCTGAGAGTGGTTCGATCAACGTTCGGTTGCGTAGACCTTAGGTTGGCGCAACGGCGATGATCGGCGATGGCGTCAGCGCCGTCGTCCTTCCAGGAAGATCACAGTTCTTCGACGGTACGGATCGTGTGCGGCTCCGTGTTCGGAGCGAGCCGCGAAGAATCTTGGCTGCCATCGGCGCCGACGCGAAGCGGGGCGTGGGGGTATATCCGGCCCGCAGGTAAATCGTTTCGAGCAGCTTGCCGGCATCCCTCACGACCCCCATCGAGCCATGCCAGAGCGCGGGCTAGGTGGTCTGGATCGAGGACGTAATCCGATTGCGCTGGCCGACCCGGATCGAGGGCCTTGCCGTAGCAGACGCCGTAGCGATGACCGCGCGCCGCTGCGAGGTCGAGATAATACGGATCGGTGAACGTTTCCGGGGCGAAGTATAGAATGCGCGTCCCTGGCGCGCAGAACAGTGTGTTCACCATCGCGGCGCCCATGCAGCCGACGACGCGCTCTGCACACGCGAAGGTCGCGGCCTGCTCCCGCGCTGAGATCCCCTCGGGATCGATCGGCTGGTAGCCGCGGGCCTGCAGGGTCCTGCAGAGGTCCACCCATCCGATCGGCACCCGGCCGCGATCACGTCGGCGAGTCACGAACAGACGGGTCGGACGGCGCGGGGGCGATCGCCACCATCGCCGGTCCAGGCGACGCATCATCGCGATGGCCCGAACGGAAAGGTCTGCGAGAGCCTGGGGATGCTTCGGGCCAGGCAGACCAGCCACCGGCGAGGCAAAGTAGAGGTCCGCCGCCCGGTAAGTCGTATCCGGTCGCAGCAACCGAATCGTGACGTCCCGGCGTCCGAGCAAGCCCCGGAGAAGCTCGATCCGCATCCTGTCGGTCGCCGGGACGAAACCGTGCAGCAACAGGCAGATGGGTCTGCGGAGACCGGACAGGCAGTCCACTGCCAGGAGGCGCGGCAGGTCTTCGGCCAGCCAATGTCCCCAGTTGAAGGTCCCGGAGGATGTCAGCAGGAGATAAGCGCAGGTCTTCGGAAGGGTCGTGGTCGGCCCGCTGGCTCCCGGTTGCGGGGGCGTGACGAGATCGGAGGGACGGAAAGTCTCGAACAGGAGCAGCGTTTCCCCATCGCGGGTGACCGTGATGCTCCGGTCGCAGATGCTCGCATTGTCGATCCGAACCAAAACACAGGCCGGTGCGACCGCTTGGACGCCGCCAACGAAGGCGAAAGCCCGATCCAGATTCGGCCGGAGGGTGGGATCGGCGAAGATCGCGTCCGGATCGAGAGTGCGGGTGTAGCAGGCTGGATCGTAGAGATTCGAGACGGAAACGATCTCCGGGGCCGGCGTTGCGTGCAGTCGATGCAGCATATCCAGATCACCCGGAAAGCCGCCCGACGCATAGATCGATGGATCGCAGGAAATGTAGCGCGATGCGCACATGGACTCATGCGGATTACTCCGCTCGTCGCCAAAGATATTTTATGTGAAACTCTGATTCTTCCCAATGTCAAGCAGGATTCACGCAGCGTGGCACCGCTGGAAGGCATTCCGCGCGAGCCTAATTGATCGACATCAATTCATACCTTGGATTAGTATATCGTATTAAAACATGAACTATTTCTTACATTTGCGGCTTAAGGTGGATATATGATCAAAAAGCAATTTCTGATCTTGCGAACCGCGAGGAGAGAGCATGCAAAAACTCAAACCGGTGATCACAGAAATCTTGGTGGTGCTGAGACCGTAGGCCGAGCGCGGCCCCTCCTGCCGCAAACGCCAGCATGCCGCATGCATTCGGATGCCGGCCGCTACCAGAGGACACATCCGTCAGTTCCATCTTGCGCCACGATCCTGCGCGCGGCGAGAAACCAGCAGGCGACACTCGCGGGGTGGCATCGACGGGCCGACCGGCCCTGCGGCGCGATGCGTCGGTCCCATGGGGCCGGCACCGAACGCGGTCCCATCACACAGCCCGGCATGCGCTTGGTCGCTCGACCGGATGTGCGAGATCTGATCGCCCGGTCGTGGGACGCCGTCTCGAACGACGAATTGCCCGGGATCGGAGCGTGCGGTGAACCATAGGCGCAGCCGGAGGTTGATGGCGAAACACGATCGGGAGTCCCGATGACCGCCCTCCGTATCCCCGTAAGCCTTCTGCTTCTGGCCGTGGTGCTGGCGCCCCTCCCGGTCGCGGCGCAGAGCCCCGCGCAATCCTTCGTCTACGGGGAGAAGCGTTTCCGGCATGCGTGTCGGCCGCCTCTCAAGTATGCGGCGGGTGCGTGCGTCCGCCGCTGCCCGGCCGGCTACCAGACGATGGGCGGTTATTGCCGGTACCGAAGCCAGCGATTCCGTTGACGCGGCGGCGTCAGCGATCCCCAGGCCCCTCCGCCCGCAACGCTCCAAAGAAATTGACGATGTCCATGGGCAGCGCGCGGCGTCCGAATAGACGGGTGGGATTGCCGTCGGTGCGGTCGTCGCGCAGTTCGACCATCGCGGTCATGCTGTTGTAGCGGAACACCATCCGGCGGCCCGCGAAGGTCGCCCAGAGCTGGCCGGGACCGTCATCCTCGGTTTGGAGTGCGATGGTACCGGGCTGGGCCTCGGTGAGGATGCCACCGACGACCGCAAGGATCACCGGGACGACTTCCTCGGCACTCTCTTCGGCGGCCCGAAGGACCGAGTCTGCGAAAGCCCGCAGGGTGGCGCCGTCGCTGGTCAGAACCGACATCTGTGCTCCCTCGGTGACCCTAGCATGGTCCGCGCGCGACGCATGGAAGTGCGGCCGATCGTTCACCAGTCGTTGACATCTGGGCCCGCGCACGCTAGCAGGCCCTCCTTCGTCCAATCGATCGCTGGTCCGAGGTGCCCTGTCCAGGGCCGCCCCAGGGCCACGTTGTCGTTTGGCGCGCGCAGGGGCCGGCCTCCACCGGACGCGCGCGATCAACGCCCGCATCGCCGGGCCTCAGATGGAGCGTGATCATGGCCCGTATCGCAGGCGTCAACATCCCGACCAACAAGCGCGTCGTCATCGCGCTCCAGTACATCCACGGCATCGGCTCTAAGAAGGCCGAGGAAATCACCCAGAAGGTGAACATCCCCGCCGAGCGTCGCGTGAACCAGCTCACCGACGCCGAGGTGCTGCAGATCCGCGAGACGATCGACCGCGACTACATCGTCGAGGGCGACCTGCGCCGCGAAGTTTCGATGAACATCAAGCGCCTGATGGATCTTGGCGCCTATCGCGGTCTGCGTCACCGCAAGCAGCTGCCGGTCCGCGGCCAGCGCACCCACACCAACGCCCGCACCCGCAAGGGCAAGGCGAAGCCGATCGCCGGCAAGAAGAAGTAATTCTCCACTTGGAAGGCCGTGCTGAGCTCGGCCTTCCTTCCGTCGTGTTGGTGTCCCGCGAGGGATCCCGCATCGGGCCGGACCGCCCTTCACGGGCGCGCCGGCCGAGTCCCCAAATGAATCCCGAGCGCCTGGAATTACGGGCGCGCTTGAAGGAAGAGTGAGACCCGAATGGCCAAGGAACCGCAACGCGTCCGCCGGCGCGAACGCAAGAACATCGTGTCGGGCGTCGCCCACGTGAACGCTTCGTTCAACAACACGATGATCACCATCACGGACGCGCAGGGCAACACGATCTCGTGGTCCTCCGCCGGCGCGATGGGCTTCAAGGGCTCGCGCAAGTCGACGCCGTACGCCGCGCAGGTTGCCGCCGAGGATGCCGCCCGCAAGGCGTCCGAGCACGGCATGCGCACCCTCGAGGTCGAGGTGTCCGGCCCGGGTTCGGGTCGTGAGTCGGCGCTGCGCGCGCTCCAGGCCGCGGGCTTCACGGTCACCTCGATCCGCGACGTGACCTCGATCCCGCACAACGGCTGCCGTCCGCGCAAGCGTCGTCGGGTCTGAACCAGTCGGTCTGACGGAGAAGCTCATGACGGGATCGAAGCCGCTTCCGGGCGTGCTGCGTTGGAACCTCGGCGACCTCACGGTCACCGCGCTCAACGACGGCTGGTTTCAGGCCAGCCTCGATCTCGTCACGGGGATCCCGAAAGACGAAGCCGGCAAGCTCCAGGTTGCGGGCTTCCGCACCGAGCAGCCCAAGATCACGCTGAACGCCTTCCTGATCACCGGTGCCGGCCGCAAGCCGGTGTTGATCGATACGGGATACGGCGACTTTGCCCCGGTGGAGACCCTGGGGCGGCTCAGCACGGCTTTGGCGCTCACCGGCGTCAAGCTCGAGGAGATCGAAACCGTCCTGGTCACGCACCTGCATCCCGACCATGTCGGCGGGCTGGTCACGAACGGGGCGGCCCGGTTCCCCAACGCCGAGATCGTGGTGCATGCCGACGAGGCGGCGCACTGGCTGCCGGACGACGCTCTCTCGCGGGCGCCGGACGAGGCCAAGCCGTACTTCGAAAACGCCCGAAAGGCGGTCGCGCCCTACACCAAGCGGATGCGCGAGCATCGCGGCGGTGAGGTCCTGCCGGGGATCAGCGCGGTCCACCTGCCGGGTCATACCCCCGGGCATTGCGGTTTCCGCATCGACTCCGGTGGACAGTCGCTGCTGATGTGGACGGACGTGGTGCACCTGCCCGCGATCCAGTTCAAGAACCCGGAGGCGGGTGTCGGATTCGACGTCGATGGCGACCAGGCGCGTGCGACGCGCAAGGCCATCATGGACGAGGTGGCGCAGGAGCGGACCTTCATCGCAGGTGCGCACCTGGAATTCCCGGCCCTCGGCTACGTGGATCGGGACGGGGCCGGGTACCGCTTCGTGCCGGCCCTCTGGGTCGGTGGCGAATAACAGACTTGAATTCAGGGACCGTTCGGGGCGCCAGGGGGCGGCGCCGGGCGGCCGAAGCGCGGGAACGGGTGTCGCGGATCCCGAGCATGGACGAGAGGTAGGATCGTGGTCATTCAGAAGAACTGGCAGGAACTGATCAAGCCGAACAAGCTGCAGGTCTCGACCGGCGACGACCCGAAGCGGGTCGCCACCGTCGTGGCCGAGCCGCTCGAGCGCGGCTTCGGCACCACCCTGGGCAACGCCCTGCGCCGGGTGCTCCTGTCCTCGCTCCAGGGCGCGGCCGTGACCTCGGTGCAGATCGACGGCGTGCTGCACGAGTTCTCCTCGATCCCGGGCGTCCGCGAGGACGTCACCGACATCGTCCTGAACATCAAGACCATCGCGATCCGGTCGCAGACCGATGCGCCCAAGCGCATGACCCTGCGCAAGACCGGCCCGGGCACCGTCACGGCGGGTGACATCGGCACGGTCGGCGACATCCAGATCCTGAACCCGGAGCTGGTGATCTGCACGCTGGACGACGGCGCCGAGATCCGCATGGAGTTCACGGTCGCCACGGGCAAGGGTTACGTTCCGGCCGAGCGCAACCGTCCAGAGGACGCGCCGATCGGCCTGATCCCGGTGGACGCGCTGTTCTCCCCGGTGACCAAGGTCAGCTACCGCGTCGAGACCACCCGCGAGGGCCAGGATCTCGACAAGGACAAGCTGACGATGACGATCGAGACCAACGGTGCCGTGGGCCCGGAAGACGCGCTGGCCTATGCCGCGCGGATCATCCAGGACCAGCTGCAGGTCTTCGTGAACTTCGAGGATCCGCGCAAGGAAGAGGCTGCCCCGCTGGCCCCGCAGCTGCCCTTCAACCCGGCTCTGCTCAAGAAGGTCGACGAGCTGGAGCTGTCGGTCCGGTCGGCGAATTGCCTGAAGAACGACAACATCGTCTACATCGGCGACCTGATCCAGAAGTCCGAGGGCGAGATGCTGCGGACCCCGAACTTCGGCCGCAAGTCGCTCAACGAGATCAAGGAAGTGCTGGCCGGCATGGGCCTGCACCTCGGCATGGACATCCCCGGCTGGCCGCCGGAGAACATCGAAGATCTCGCCAAGCGCTTCGAAGAGCATTACTGAGGCGAAACGGCTTCGGGCCGGACTTGGCGGCGCTGTACGGTGCCGTCCGTCGGGCCTGGCCAGATACGGACCTCCGCAGGCCTGACGCGAAGTCCAAAAAATCCCGCCGCGGGGTTACGCGGATAACAACAGCCTCGATGAGGCACCCGGCCGTACCGTGGCACGGCGGCCGAGATGAGAAGGAAGCCAAATCATGCGTCACGGTTATCGCGGTCGCCGCTTCAACCGCACAGCCGAGCATCGCAAGGCGATGTTCGCCAACATGTCGGTCGCGCTGCTGAAGCACGAGCAGATCGTCACCACCCTGCCGAAGGCCAAGGACTTGCGTCCCGTGGTCGAGAAGCTCGTCACCCTGGGCCGCATCGACAGCGTGCACACCCGCCGTCTCGCCATGGCGCAGCTGCGCGACGGCGACATGGTCAAGAAGCTCTTCGCCGTGATCGGCCCGCGCTACCAGGGCCGTCCGGGCGGCTATCTTCGCATCATGAAGGCGGGCTTCCGCAAGGGCGACAACGCCCCGCTGGCCGTGATCGAGTTCGTGGATCGCGACGTCGAGGCCCGCGGCAAGGATTCCGGTCAGGTCGAGGTCGCCGAGGCGGCCTGAGCGAAGCTCCAACGATCCAGCTGAAGAAAGCCGTCCCGGGACCGTCCGGGGCGGCTTTTTCGTGTTCGTGCAGAGCCCAAAAAAATCCGCCGGCTTGCGCCGGCGGGCCTGAAGCAGGGTCTACGTTTCGAATCGTCGCGGGAGCTCGCCCTAGCGGTCAGTGGCGGCCTGACCGGGAACTCGACCGCGCGGCAGCTTCGAAACCTCTATCCCTGCCGATTCTTGTTGGGTGGATCGTCCTGATCCGTGTCAGCATCGCGCCGAATGCCTGGGAAGATACCGTGATTGCTCATGGTTCACCTCCACGATCGTAACCCGGAGCGTGACGGCTCCGTGGAGGATCAATGAGCCGGCAACACGGTGGTTCCCGAGAATTTCCGGCCCCCGGGCCCGGGAAGCTGCTTTCCCGGTTTCGAGAACGGGCAGGGGCGTCGCGTTCCCAGGGGCCTGTGCGCCCCTTGCCGGACCGATCAGTCCGCCCGTGCGAGCTTCTCGAGCGTCGGCAACGCCGGCAGGGTACCCCCCCGTCGGGTTTATCCCCGCCCCGGATCAGACCCGTCCAGCAGCGCCGAGACCCGGTTCGCCAGGTCGGCCGAGCGGAACGGCTTGGTCAGCACAGGCAGATCGTCCGGAATCTGCATCGCCTCCGCATGGCCGGTGAGGATCAGCACCGGCAGGCTCGGGTCGCGGCCGCGGATCTCGGCGGCGAGCTCGATGCCGCTCATGCCCGGCATGGCGAGGTCGGCCACGATCAGGTCGAAGCGGCCAGGCGCGAAGGACCGGAGCGCGGCCTCGCCGTCGCCGGCCTCCGTGGCGTCGTGGCCGAAGCCCGCCAGGAACGAGGCGGTGACATGCCGGACCTGCGCGTCGTCGTCGACCACCAGGATCCGCGCCGAACGGGCTGCCATCGGGGCGTCGTCCTGCTCACCGGCCACCTGCTCGGGTGCCTCGGTCGCGAAGGGCAGGGCGAGCTCGACCCGCGTTCCCCGGCCGACCTCGCTCTCGATGGCGAGCCGGCCCTTCGATTGCTGGGTGAGGCCGAACACCATGGCGAGGCCGAGGCCCGTGCCCTGACCCACCGCCTTGGTGGTGAAGAACGGCTCGCAGACCCTGCGCAGGATCTCGTCCGGGATGCCGGTGCCCTCGTCGGTGACGCTGATACCGAGATAGGAGCCGTCGGCGATCTCGGGGTCGCCCGCGATGTCGAGGCGCTGGGTCGCCACCGTGATGGTGCCGCCCTCCGGCATCGCGTCCCGGGCGTTGATGCATAGGTTGAGCACGGCGAGTTCGAGCTGGTCCGGATCGACCTGAACGGCGGGCAGGCCCTCGGTCAGGTCGGTGCGGACGCTGACCAAGCCGCCGAGGCTGCGGCCGAACAGGTCGCTCATCCCGCCGATCAGGGCGTTGACGTCCGTGGCGCGGGCCTGGAGGTCGTGCGCGCGGCTGAAGCTCAGCAGGCGCTTGGTCAGGGAGGCGCCGCGCTCGGCCGCGCCGCGTGCATTCTCGATCAGGCGCTGCACCCGCGGCAGGTCGGCGACCTTGGGGGCGGCGAGTTCCAGGCTGCCGAGGATCGCGGTAAGCAGGTTGTTGAAATCGTGCGCGATGCCGCCGGCCAGGGTGCCGAGCGCCTGCATCTTGTCGGATTGGCGCAGCCGGGCCTCCAGGGTCCGCTGCTCGGTCACGTCCCGCTCGATCACCGCGAGATGACTGATTAAGCCGCCCGCATCGCGGATCGGCACCCGGGTGACGTGGCTCCAGAGTTCTGCACCGACCGGGCCGTCGCTGGTCAGGCTCTCGGCGACCGCCCCGGAGCGGATCGCGGCGGCATCGGCCTCGGCCACGGTGCCGCCCTTCGCGCCGATCAGGTCGCCCTCCCGCTGCCCGAGGCAGCCTGAGACGTCCCGGCCGAGCTGGGCTGCCTTGCGGGCGTTGAGGCGCACGAAGCGCCCGTCCGCGTCCTTGAAGCTGATCGCGTCCTGAGCGTGGTCGAGCAGGCCGCGCAGCAGGGCCCGCTCGGTGGCGAGGTCGCGGCCGAGCCGGTGGCGTTCGAAGGCCTGCCGGACCGTGGAGCGCAGCAGGCTCGCGTCCCAGGGCTTGGTGACGTAGCCGACGATGCCGCCGCGGTTGAGCGCGGCAATCACCGCGGTGATGTCGGCATAGCCGGTGAGCAGGATCGCCTGCGCGTCGTGGAAGGCGCGTGCCTCGGCCAAGAGCGCGTCGCCGGTGAGGCCGGGCATGCGCTGGTCCGACAGCACCACGGCGATGTCGGGCTCGGCGTGCAGGATCTCGAGCGCCTCGTTCGGGTTCGAGGTCGTCAGAACCCGGTAGGAATCCTCGAACAGGTCCTCCAGGGCGATCAGGATATCCGGCTCGTCATCGACGGCCAGGATGGTCCCGCGGGGGCCATCGAACCCGGCCCCGTTCTCGTGCAGTGAATGCGTATCCGTCACCGAACCGGTGTCCATCGCAGCGGGGAATGCTCGTCCTGCCGTGCCTTCACTCATGCGCTGGACGCCTGCCGCGGAATCCCGATCACGAAGCAGGCTCCCCCGTCCGGCGCCGCCTCCACGGTGAGCGAGCCGCTATGCGCCTGAACGACGCTGTAGGCAATCGCAAGACCCAGGCCGGTGCCTGAGCCCACGGGCTTTGTCGTGAAGAACGGCTCGAATATCTTTTCACGTAGGTCTTCCGGGATACCAGGACCAGTATCGCTGATGCGGATCTCGTCGACCTCCGGGTTCGACAGGGTATCGATCCGGATCATGCCGCCCTCCGGCATGGCGTCGGCGGCGTTGCCCAGGATGTTCATCACCACCTGGTTGAGCAGCGCCGGGGTGCAGTGGATCTCGGGCCGGCCGGCGAAGCTGCGCTCCACCGCGATCCGGCCGCCGAGCTTGTGCTGGATCAGCGCCAGCACGGTCTCGATCGCCTCGGGCACGTTGACCAGGGCCCGCTCGCCCTCGTCGAGGCGCGAGAACTTGCGCAGGTTGAGCACCAGATCCTGGATCCGGGTCAGCCCCATCCGCATCGACCCGACCCGTTGACGGGCCTTGTCGACGGCGCGGGAGGCCGCCTCCGGGGCAGCGTTCGGCAATTCGTTGAGCAGGCGCTCGACCGTACCCTGATGGGCCAGGATGAAGGCCAGGGGATTGTTGATCTCGTGGGCGATGCCGGCGACCAGCTCGCCGAGCGAGGCCATCTTGGCAGCCTGGACCAGCTTGGCCTGGGCCTCGGTGATCTGCCGATTGGCGTCGGCGAGGTCGCGGTTGGCCCGCTCCAGGGCGTCGGCGAGGCGGGCGCGCGCCTCGGAGGCCTCGGCCTCGGCGCGGGCGCGCTCCACCGCCCGCTCGCGCTCGCCGAACTGGCCGGCGATGCGACGGTCGTCCTCCTCCAGCAGGCGGCGGCGCACGAAGCCGCGCACCCGCAGGGCCAGCACCTCGGCATCGGTCTTGGAGACAACATCGTCGGCGCCGGCCGCGAAGGCCTCGACCAGAAAGTCCTTGGCCGGATCGCTGCCGGCGATGCCCACGAGGTGGAAGCCGGCCCCGGCGGCCTGGCCGGAGCGGCGCTGGCTGATCGCCCGGCACAGGGTGAGGCCGTCATAGGCGTGGCCGAGCAGGTCGACGGTCACGCAGTCGAACGCATCCTCGCCCACTCCGTTGAGCGATTCGAGCGCGGCCTCCGGCCCGTCGGCGGTGGCAACGTGGTGCCCCTTCTGCCCGAGCAGGCCCGCCAGGAAGGTCCGGTAGGTCAGGCTGCCGTCGATCACCAGGATCCGCCCGCGCCGGAACGCGGCGGCACCGGGCCCCTCGCCCTCGGCGGAGGGGCGGCGCTCGCGCAGAAGGGCGCGGATGCGCAGAATCATCAGGTCGCGGTCGGCGGATTTCGGCAGGTAGGCGTCGGCGCCGCTCTCCAGGCCCTTCCGTTCGCCGCCACCGCCGCCGGTGAGCATCAGCACCGGCAGGGCCCGGGTGCGCAGGGACAGGCGCATCTGGCGGATCAGCTCGTCGCCATCCATGCCGGGCAGGTGATAATCGGCCACCACGAGGTCGGGCTGGCTGCGGTTGAGATGGTCGAGGGCGGCTTCTGCGGAGGGGCAGCGTTCCACCGAGAAACCGTTCGCCTCAAGGAGAAGGCGCAGTTCCAGAGCCTGCGTCTCCGAATCCTCCACGAGCAGGATCCGGGCAGGCCCGTCCTGGGCGCCGGCCTCGCTCCGGCTCACGGCCGCGCCCCGGGATCGGCAAGCCGCAGGACGTGGTCGCCGATCCGGTCGAGGGGCAGGATCGCGCGGGCGGCGCCGAGCCGCACCGCCGCCGCCGGCATGCCGTAGACCACAGCGGTGCTCTCGTGCTCGGCCACGGTCTGGGCGCCGGCCCGGTGCATGTCGGCGAGGCCGACCGCCCCATCCTCGCCCATGCCGGTGAGCAGCACGCCGATCCCCGAGGGTCCGACCTGACGGGCCAGCGAGCGGAACAGCACCGTGGCAGCCGGGCGCTGGCCGGAGACGGGTTCGGTGGCGATCACGCGCATCACCCGGCCGGAGCCGATCTCCAGGTGCCGGTCACCGGGCGCCACGTAGACGCGGCCGGGCTCCGCGCGCTCCCCGTCCTGCGCCAGCGAGACCGGCAGGGCCACGACGCTGTCGAGCCAGGTGGCGAAACCCTCCATGAAGGCCGGGCCCATATGCTGGACCACCAGCACCGGCAGCGGAAAATTTTTGGGTAGAGCGCCGATCACCCGGGCCAGAGCCGGCGGCCCCCCAGTCGAGGCGGCAATCGCCAGTAAACTCGGCGCCTGCGCCGCCGCCTCGGTGGGGGCGGCGAAGGAGGCCAGGCTGGTTCGTCCGGCCCATTCGGCACCGATCGGCCGCCGCCGGATCACCGGGACTTGCGCCATGATTCGAAGCTGGGTGCAGATCTCTCCGGCCACCGCCTCGTAGCCCGCATGGGTCGTCGCCACGGGCTTCTCGACCACCGACAGGGCGCCGGCGCGCAGCGCATTCATGGAGATGCGGAGCGACGAATCTTCCACCGCATCGGCGATCACGACGATCGGGGTCGGCTGCTCCGCCATGATCCGGCGGGTGGTCTCGAGACCGTCGATGCCGGGCAGGCGGATATCCATGGAGATCACGTCCGGCCGCACCGTCTGAAGGGTGGCCAGGGCCTCCTCGCCGGAGGGCACCGCGGCCACGAGTTCGAGCCGGGGATCGCGCGACACGATGTAGCGCAGCAACTCGCGCACCACGAGGCTGTCCTCGACGAGCATGACCCGGACGGGCGTCATAGCAGCTGTCCGATCGTGTCGAGCAGCTGGCGCTGGTCGAATTTCTGCTTGGTTAGGTAGGCGTCCGCGCCGAGGTCGAGGCCGCGGGAGACGTCGGCCGCATCCCCGCGCGAGGTCATCAGGATTGTTGGGAGCCGGGCGAAGCGGGTATCGGCGCGCAGGGCCTTGAGCAGGCCGAAGCCGTCGAGGCGCGGCATCTCGACGTCGGCCAGCACAAGATCGATGGGCTCGATCTCGGCGCGCAGCCGGTCGAGGGCGTCCTGACCGTCGACGCAGACGACCACGCGGTAGCCGGCGGCTTCCAAGATGCCCTTCTCCAAGGTGCGGGTGGTGATCGAGTCGTCGACGACCAGGATGGTCGCCCGTGCGGTGGCGCGGGGCGCGGTCGTCGAACGTGGAGCCTGCGCCATCGTTCCGAGCGAAAGGCCCGACGCCATCGACGCGGCCCGGGCGGCGAGGCCGTCGGGGTCGAGGACCAGCACCGGCACGTCGCCGGGCAGGACAGCCGTCCCGGCGATCAGGCCGGGATCGGCCCCGAAGGCCGGCGCCGGCAGGACCAGTAAAGCGCGGACGTCGTGCAGGCGGTCGACCCCGAGCGCCAGGCGGCCGCCGCCGGCCCGCAGCAGCACCGCGGTCAGGATCGTCGGGTCCTGACCGGCCGCGTCCGGGGCGGTCGGCGCTTGGCCCAGGATCTCGGTGAGGGCGGCGACCGGGTGGTTCGTCGCGGCATCATCCGCGCCGATCCGCAGGATCGTCCGCCCCAGGGCGATGGGCAAGCCGGCGCGGTCCATGCGCAGCAGCCGCTCCACCGCGCCGCCCGGCAAGGCATAGGTCCGCCCGGCCGCCTCGACCAGCAGCAGGCTGCGCCGGGCCGCCGAGAGCGGCAGGCTGAACACCAGGGCGGTACCGGCGGGCTCGCGCGGCTCCAGGCGCACGCTGCCGAGCAGCTGTCGGGCGGCATCCGCGGCCACGGACAGGCCGTAGCCCCGCCCCGACAGGGTATCGACCGCCTCCGCGGTGGAGAAGCCGGGCTCGAAGACGAGGCGCAGCAGGGTCTCGGGGTCAGCTTCCTCCCCGGGGGCGATCAGGCCGCGGGCGCGGGCTGTGGCGGCGATCCGGGACAGGTCCGGCCCCGGCCCGTCATCCGTGACGGTGACCTGCAGGCGCGAGCCGCGCACGGCCACCTCCAGCCCGAGCGCCAAGGCCTCGGGTTTGCCGGCGGCACGGCGGATCTCCGGACTCTGCCAGCCGTGGCTCAGGGCGTTGCGCAGGGCGTGGAGCAGCGGATCCTTCAGGGCCTGGAGCAGGCCGCGCTCCACAGGCAGGTCGAGGCCGCGCAGGTCGAGATCGACGTCGCGGTCCTGCTCCCGGGCGGTCTCGCGGATCGAGCGGGCGAGGGGGCCGAGCACGGTCTCGGCCGGCACCAGGGCGAGGCGCTCGGCCTCGGCGCGGACCCGGAACGCCGCGCCCTCGACCGCGCTGGTCGCCGCGGCCTGACGGCGGGACAGCTCCGCGGCCTCCCGGGCGAAGCCGCCGAGATGGGCCGCCAGCGCGCGCAGCTCCGGCTCGTCCGCAACGGATTTGGCCGCCAGCGCCTCAGCGCCGGCCCGCATGTCGCGGGCGAGCCGGGCGAGGCGCGCCAGGCCCTCGGCGGCGGGGGCCTGCGCCGCAAGGGTACTGGTCAGGTCGTGGCTTGCCCGGGCCAGGGCCTCCACGGCCTCCCCGGGCACGCGCAGGATCGCGGCGCCGGACTCGGCGGGCTCGGGGGATGGCGCCGGGGCGACCGGAACCGGCGCCGGC
>NZ_VRVA01000076.1:0-27473 GCF_008039945.1 Methylobacterium sp. WL64 | reverse complement strand
GAACCCCTCCGTGACCCCCATGCGCCGCCAGCTTATCGAGGATCCCGTCACCCGAGCCGGGCCGCTGTCGCGGCAGCTCGCGGTGTTCTCGATCCTCGCCACCGGTCTCGCCCTGATCCTGGTGCGGGACCCGCGCGCCGACACCGACGCGGCGCTGGTGGCGCTCGCGGCCGGGCTGTGCGTCGCCCTGGCCGCGGCGGTGGCGGCCGTCTTCGCGTTCGTGCATGTCTGGCGCGAGGGCGCGCGCGGCCTGGGCGCCGCGCTGGCCGGCCTGGTGCTAGCGATCCTTCTGCTGGGCTACCCGGCCTATCTGGGCGTGCGCGGCCTGCGCCTGCCGGTCCTGTCGGACATCACCACCGATATCGACAACCCGCCGGCCTTCTCGCGCTCGCGCGCCGCCTTCGCGGCCCGGGGTGGGCGCTACCCGGCCGATCCCGGCCCGGCAATCCGCGAGCGCCAGCGCGCCGCCTACCCGCAGATCGCCCCGCTGACCCTCGACATCGGTGCCGAAGAGGCGTTCGAGCTGGCTCGCAAGGCGGCCCTCAACCGGCATTGGCAGATCGTCGAGGCGATCCGTCCCGGGGGACGCACCGGCAACGGGCGGATCGAGGCCGTGGCCCGGGGCCTCATCCTGAACCTGCCCGACGACGTGACTGTGCGGATCCGCCCCCGGGCCGACGGCGCCCGGATCGACGTGCGCTCGGCCTCGCGGCTCGGCGGGCGTGACTTCGGCACTAACGCCGACCGGATCCGCGCCTATCTCGACGACGTCGCCAACCTCGCGCTGGCGGTGAAGTAGGGTCAGGCGGGCACGTAGGTCGCATCAAGCCGCGGCGGCCCGTCGCAGGCGACCAGCCCGCGCCCGACCAGATCCTCGAGATGGGCGAACACCGACAGGGCGGCCGCGCCCCGCAGCCGCGGATCGAGCCCCTGGTAGATCGCCGCCACCACCTCCGGGATGCGGGTGTCCCCGGCGACCAGCCGGGCGCGGATCGCTGCCTCCCGCTGGCGACGGTGGCCGATCAGGCAGCGGACGAGCCGCGCGGGCTCGCGGACCGGGCCGCCATGGCCGGGCCAGTAGATCGTCTCGCCGCGCCCGCGCAGCTTCTCCAGAGAGGCCATGTAGGCCCGCATCTCCCCGTCCGGGGGGGCGACGATCGTGGTGTTCCAGGCCATGACGTGGTCGCCCGAGAACAGGGATTCCGCCTCGGGCAGCGCGAAGGCGAGGTGGTTCATCGTGTGGCCGGGGGTCTCCACGGCCACGAGGGTCCAGCCGGGACCGGATACGGCGTCGCCCTCCGCCAGGATGCGCGCCGGCGCGTGCGCCGCGTCCGAGCTGGCATCGAGCATCGGCGCCTCGCCCTCCGCCAAGGCGCGGGCGGCCCGGTGCGGGCCGCAGCCGACGATCGGCGCCCCGGTCCGGGCGGCCAGCAGGCGGGCGCCCGGCGAATGATCGCGATGGGTGTGGGTCACCACGATCGCCTCGACGCGCTCGGTGCCGAGGTCGTCCAGGAGCGCCGCGATGTGGCTGGGATCGTCAGGGCCGGGATCGATCACCGCCACGCGATCCTGGCCCACCACGTAGGTGCAGGTGCCGGTTGCCGTGAAGGGGCCTCCGTTCGGGGCGATCCGCCGCCGGATCAGCGGGGCTACGCGCTTCATGCGCCCGCTTTCGGGCAGGGACCGCTCGACACGCGGCCCGCCCTCGTCTTCGACCGTCATCGCCACCCCGTCCCGTGCCGGCGGTGGTTCTACGGCTGCGCGCGATCGCCGCGCAATCGGGCGCAGCGGCCAGGGGGCTTTCCCTGAGGACAACGGTCCCGGAGGGAGCCGTACCTCAGGACATGCGGGACGTCACCCCGCGCGGTGCGAACGCCCGGACCGGACGCGAACGGGGACCGGTACGGGGGCCGGCGCCACGCCGAGGCCGAGGGCAGCCGCGCGCGCCGCATCTGCGGCACCATCGACAATCTCGGTGACACGCGCCGCCAGGGCGGCGAGCTTGGATCGAACGGCTCTCTTTGCAGCTTGCAGCATCTCGGATCCCGGTTCGGACCTAGTGACCTAACAGCGAACGCGACCGTCTGACTCCCGTTCCGTCACCCAATCGTCGCGGGGCGGTTCGCCAGCGAGACGAAACCGGTGGGCTTTGTCAAGTGCGCGGAACCAGAACCAAACCTTGGCGTTTTGGAGTCCAGAACGACGCGGCCGCCCGCGCCGGACCTTTCAAAGGATACGCACAATGCTCGGTTGGGCCGTAACTTTCCTCGTCGTGGCTCTGGTCGCCGCTCTGCTCGGTTTCGGTGGTATTGCCGGCACCGCCATGGAAGCTGCCAAGCTTGTGTTCTTCGTGGCGATCGTCCTGTTCGCGATCTCGGCCGTTGTCGGCCTGATGCGTGGCCGTTCCCCGACGCTTTAAAGCCATCGTAGAGGCCGGCGCTGGCGCCGGGCTGGCAATGGACTTGGGAAAAGCCGCCGTCCCAAACGGCGGCTTTTTCATCGCGGCGACATCAGGATCCACAGGGTCCACCGGTGCCGCCCGAGCCTTCCAAGCTCAAGTCTTCCGTCGCTGAAGACTTCCACCGCTCAGGTTTTCTCGCGCTCACCGCCGTCCAGCTTGGCGATGAGTTCGGCAAACCGGTCGGGCACGGGTTGCAGGGCGACGGTATCGTACATCGCGCGCAACTGAGCGGCGATGCGGTTGCGGGTCTGGTCGCTCAGGCCGCTCCCGTCGGAGCGCGCACCAGCGGATGTCGCGATGCCCCGGGAAGCCCCGGATTGGCGCGCTTCGGACGGTGCCGTGGGTTCTGCGGCGGTGCCAGTATATGGATCGCCCGCATTGGGGGCTGCATCCTTACCCTGATCCGCCATCCACACGCCCCTTATTGCCGAAGTCCGCTGGGCCGCATTGTACTGCGGCTCGACATACGCCATGGCTGCGGCTGCAACGCCCGCCCGCCGGATCGGTTCCGCTGGGGGCGGAACGGAGTGCGGGCCGCCGCGTTGGGCGGTAGGCTGCGCAGGATACAAGCCGGCCCCGGCACGGCCTCGGTCGCGGACCGAGGCATCGCGGCCGGGCAACACGGCGAGGCACAGGGGATCGAATGTCGACATCGCAACTCGTGGTACAGCACCTGCCGTACCTGCGCCGCTACGCTCGGGCGCTCACGGGGAGCCAAGTGGCGGGCGACGCCTATGTCGCGGCCACCCTGGAAACCCTCGTCAACGAGCCGGATACGCTCGGCCGCAGCACCAACATCAAGGCCGACCTGTTCCGGGTGTTCACCCGGATCTGGAACTCCCTGTCGGTGAACGGACGCAGCGAGCAGGTCCAGCACGACCTCCCCGCCGAAGTCCGCCTCGGCCAGATCACGCCGCTGCCGCGCCAGGCCTTCCTGCTCTCCTGCCTCGAAGGCTTCTCGGAAGAGGACGCCGCGATCATCCTGGCCGTGGACGTCTCCGAGGTCCGCGACCTGGTGGACGAGGCCGGCCGCGAGCTCGCCGCCGACATGGCCACCGAGATCCTCATCATCGAGGACGAGCCGCTGATCGCCATGGACCTCGAGGCCTTGGTGGAAGGCCTCGGCCACAACGTCATCGGTGTCGCCCGCACCCGCACCGAGGCGATCAAGATCGCCAGCGACGGCAAGCGTCCCGGCCTGATCCTGGCCGACATCCAGCTCGCCGACGGCTCCTCGGGCCTCGACGCGGTGAACGACCTGCTGAAAACCTTCGAAGTGCCGGTGATCTTCATCACCGCGTATCCGGAGCGCTTCCTCACGGGTGAGCGGCCCGAGCCGGCCTTCCTCATCGCCAAGCCGTTCCAGCCGGCGAACGTCTCCGCGGTGATCAGCCAGGCGCTGTTCTTCCAGCAGACGGCGCGCCGCCGGGAAGCCAAGTCGGCGTGACCACGAAAGTCGGTTCTCTGCAGTAACCGGGGGCGGTCCGCCGTCTCCGGGCTCGGCCCTCAGGACTGTCCCGAACAAGCCCCGGCGAAAGCCGGGGTTTTAGTTTGCGGTGTCCCTCGCGGTGCCCCTGACCTGCGGCGTGCAAAAAAACGGGCTGGAGATGGCTCCAGCCCGTCGAAGAGGTTCCGGCCGATGCACAAGGGGAATGCGGGGAGGACCAGGTGGCCGGGTGTCGTGAGAACGAGCGCCGGGCCGGGAGGTTCCGGACAATGCGCTTTTTAAGCAAGCGTGACTTTTTCCGCACAGGGGACGGTTGTGGATGACGCCGGTGCGCCGTCGCACCAACGGCTTGAACGCGAACGAATACTCAGTGCCCACATGGACGGGATAGTTGTGGAACCTGCAATTGCACGCCGCGTTGTGGAAACATCCTGTCAAGCTCTCATGATGAGGTCGGGGCGATGCTGCGGTCGGGTTTCATTCTGGGCGTGAGTGCTCCCGCGGCTCTTCTCACCGTGCTGATTCAGCCGGTGGTGCGGGAGACCGCCGACCGCTGGACGCCGCCGGTGCTGACCGCGGCGGCCGCCGTTCAGGCGCCGCTTCCCGGCATGCGCCCGGCCTCCCTGGCTCTCAGCCCGACTCGGGTCGCCGGGGTACAGCGCGTCGACAGCCGTTCGGGCCCGGTCGCCGAGGAGGGGCAGGAAATCGGCATCCGGCCGCTCCTGAAGCAGCCGCAGCAGCCGCGCCGTCTGGTCCGCGAGGGGTGCGAGACCGCGCTCAGCTCCTTGGTCGGACCCGAGGCCCGCCGCATGATTCCGGGTCGCTGCATTTCCTGATAGCCTGGCTGGTCCGCTTCCAGACACCAGAAAGCCCCGTCCGTCCGGCGGGGCTTTCTGGTGTCTGGGCCGCAGTGTGAGCTCCCGCGATGACGTGAGCCGGTCGGTCAAAAAAAGACGGCGCCGGTCCAGGGGACGCGGCGCCGTTACGCGACTCGTTCGGTCCGGTGCGTCACTCGGCGCGGCCGGTCCCCGTGGACTGCCCACCCTTGCGACCGGCCGTCGAGGCCAGTTCGCGGTCCTGCGAGAAGGAGCGCTTCTCGGCCGGCACGCTGCGTCCGCCCTTGCTGGCGATCTCGCGCTGCCGCGACAGGTCCATCGAGGCAAAGCCCCGCTTCGAGGTTGAATTTCCGGATGCCATCAGTTCCTCCTCAGGCTTCGCTTCACCCCGCAACAACCTTCAGCAATAACCAAGGTTCCTGTCATGAGACGTGGCCAAGTTTGGCAAAGCTAAGCTTGGCGGCAACCGCGGGCTGAGTGCGGCGTTGGTCCCCGGTTGATCTGCGCGTTTCTCCGCAGGCGCCCGCTGCCGACCAGCCCAAGGCCGGCCTACTCTCGCGCGGCCGCGCCCGGTTCCCACGCCGCAGGCTTTCGAGGAGAGGTTTCCGCCAGTGACGAACCGCAACATGGTCAAGGACGCGGCCGGATCCGAGCCGGCCGTGAAGCCGAATACGCCGCCGCTCCCGCCGATGCCGGCCCCCGAGGATTCGCCGACGCCGACCACCCGCGAGGAGCCGATCGATTCGCCGCACCTCAACGCCAGCCTGAAGCGTGAGGCGCCGGCACCGGGCGAGCAGGGGCTTTCGACGAAGCGCTGAGGCGCCGCCCGTCAGCCGGGCCCCGCCCGCGTCCTGCGAGACAGGCCGAACACCAGCAGGCCGATCCCCAGGATCGTGGCAAGGCCGGCCACGGTCAGGATGCGCTGGACCAGCGGCGTGTAGAGGCCGCGTGCGGCATCGTAGCCGTAGCACAGCAGCGTCAGACGGTCGGCCAGGCTGCCGACCTGCCCCTCTCCGGCTTCCGTCAGGGCGAGCCGGAGGTCCCGGCCGGTCAGCGCCAGGGGTGAGAGCACCCGCGCCACCCGGCCGTCGCCGGTCAGCAGCATTGCGGCGGCGGGATGGGCGAAGCTGTCGGTCCCGGGATCGTAGACGGCCGTGTAACCGAGTGCTCCGGTCAGCCGGGCGAGGGCGGCATCGGTGACGAGCAGGGGCGTGGCGCCGGCCGCGCGCGGCCCGAGCGTCTCTTGCAGCATGCGACGCGCGGCCGCGGCGTCGTCGCGGGGATCGATCCCGACGAGCACCCACGCGTACTGGTCCGCGGGGAGGCCGGTAGCGGCCAGCGCGTCGGCGGCCATGGACAGCATCGGGTCGCAGACGTTCCCGCAGGTGTAATCCACCGGCAGCAGGAGGGTGGCGCGCCCGCCCAGCGCCTCTCCCAGCGTTGTGGTGCGCCCGGTCCGCGCGTCCGTCACCGGCACGGAGAGCGGCGCCTGGGCGCCGGGCGCAGGGGCAGCCGCCACCCGGGCGAGGTCCGCCTGAACCAGGCGCGCCTGGGCGGTCCCGGGATTCGCCAGGCCAGCGCATGCAATCGTCAGTAGGCTGACGATCAGGTACTGAACCGTGCGGATTGCGTCGGGCCTGGGACTGGACAAGGGCTTGATGAACCGCATGGATATGTCGTCGGCCGGTCCGGCCCTCTCAGTACCACCCATGCCCGCGAGGGCGTGACACCCGTCGCGGAGCCAGTGCATGACCCTCGACACCGAGGTTTCCTCCCTGCGGCAGGTGCCGCTGTTCCGCGAGGTGGAGCCGGCCCGCCTGAAGCTTCTGGCCTTCACCAGCGAGCGCGTGCATTTCGAGCCGGGCCAACGCTTCTTCGCTCGGGGCGACGTGGCCGATGCCGCCTACGTGATCCTCATGGGCAGCGCCGAGGTGAGCATCGACGGGCCGGCCGGCCCGGTCCGGCTGGCGCTGCTCGGGCAGGACGCCCTGGTCGGCGAGATGGGCATCCTGGCCGACCAGCCCCGCTCCGCCACGGTGACGGCGGAGACGGCGGTGACGGCGTTGCGGATCGACCGCGGCGTGTTCCTGGAGCTGCTGGCGCAGTTTCCCCAGATCAGCATTGCGCTGATGCGGGTGCTGGCGCTGCGGCTGGAGCAGACCAACCAGGCGCTCGCTGAGAGTCGGGGCTGACCTCACGCGGTCGGATAGGTGATGAATTCCAGGAGCGAGCCGTCCGGGTCGCGGAAGTAGACGCTGAGGCCGAGGCCTGCCGCGCCGTGACGCTCGACCGGGCCCAGCTCCACCGGCACGCCGGCCGCCTCGAGATGCGCCATCGCGGCCTCGATCGTGCCCGACCAGCGGAAGCACAGATCGCTGTTCCCCGGGAGCACGGGTTGCGCCGCCACCGGCTCCGCCTTCACGCCCGGCCCGTGGCAATTAAGCTGCACGCCGCCGAACCGGTAGGCGAAGCCGCTCCCGCGCTCGATCACCTCGGCGCCGACCACGTCGCGGTAGAAGGCGTTGGACCGCGACCAGTCGGTGACGTGGATCACGCAATGGTCGAGGTGGATGGCCGGGCGCAGAAGGTCCCCGGGGACGACCGCCGCGTCGGTCGCAAGCGTCTCGGTCTCGGCCATGTCGTGCCTCCGCGGATGCCGGATCTCAGGGGCGCCGTCGTCGCCCAGGAACCGGTAGCGACCGTTCGAAGGCCGTACCGGTCCGCGATCTTCCGCGCCGAATTAGGGCGCAACCATGGCCGTGGCAGTGGGCGCTCGCGCGTCCGTGCGGCGCAAAAGCTACATCGTCGCAGACGGGGAGACGGTAGGCATAGCGCCCTGGACCGTATCCCGCATGTCAGGACCCATGATCGCATCCCACCTGTCGGCCTGGAGCCGAATTCGCCGGCTCCTGCTCTCGCGAATTCTGCTCGCCGTGGTGGCGATCGCGCCGCTGGCCGCCTGCCAGACCCGCCCGTCCCAGCTCGCACAGGACGATGAATCGGCCTGGTACATCGGGACGAAGGCCGACAAGCCGTTCGACATCCCGCTGGTCGACACCGCCCGCCTCGATCCGAAGTACCGCCGCCAGCAGGTGAGCTACAACGGTCCGGAGAAGCCCGGCACGATCCTGGTCGACATCGACCAGCGCCAGCTCCTCCTGGTCCAGGCCGACGGCACCGCGATGCAGTACGGCGTCGGCGTCGGCAAGGCCGGCTTCTCCTGGAAGGGTGAGGCGCGCGTCGGCCGCAAGGGCGTCTGGCCGGATTGGAGCCCGACCGTCACGATGGTCTCGCTCAACCCCGACCTGCCCCGCACCCGCAAGGGCGGCGTCGACAACCCGCTGGGCGCCCGGGCCCTGTACCTCTACCAGGGCAACCGCGACATCCTGTTCCGGATCCACGGAACCAACGAGCCCTGGAGCATCGGCGAGCAGATGTCGTCGGGCTGCGTCCGGATGCTCAACGAGGACATCGCCGACCTCTACGAGCGCGTCCCGGTCGGCACCCGGGTCCTGGTCAAGCGGAGCGGCAAGTACCGGACTTGACGTTCGGTTCGCCGGATTCCGGTCCCATACCGTCGCGGATGTCGGTGGATCGCCGGCTCGATGCCCGTCCCTGCGCGTGAAATGTGGAAGCTGAGGGGCAACGCTTTCGCAATCTCTTCGCGTAACGGTCGGTCGAGCGCGCTCCGCGGGACGCCCGGTTCTTCCCAAAGCGCATGGCTGAGCCGGCAAAAGCGCCACAATGGCCGGCGATTCCGGGCCCTTCGAGAAATCCTTGCCGGTCTTTCGTGGACAGCTTTCCAATGACAAGATCGATGCTCGCCCTCTTGCTCCTCTGTTCCCCCGCCGCCGCGGCCGGAACGATCAGCGGACCGGCGACGGTGATCGACGGCGACACGATCGAGGTGCACGGCACCCGCATCAACCTCTACGGGATCGACGCGCCGGAGACGGCGCAGAGCTGCCAGACCGTCACCGGCCGGGAATACCGCTGCGGTCGCGACGCCGCCCTGGCGCTGACCGCCCATATCGGCAGCGGCGTCGTCACCTGCGAGCGCCGCGACGGTACGCCCGTCAGCGGCATTGCGGGCGTCTGCCGCGCGCATGGCGAGGACCTCTCGGCCTGGATGGTCGCCCAGGGCCATGCCTTGGCCAGCCGCCAGGTCACGGTGGCCTACACCCCGCAGGAGGGCCACGCCTGGGCGACGCGGCGCGGCCTCTGGGCCGGGACCTTCGAGAAGCCCGCCGATTGGCGCCAGGACCGGCGTCGCATGGAAGCCTCGGCCGGTGCGAGCGCGGCTGATTAGGGCATCGTCCCGAACGGCGCCCGCACGCCTTCGAGACACGGCGACGCCGTAGACGCGATCACGCCGTCTTGTCGTGGCCCTCGGTGAATTCCCGCCAGAGCAGGACCAGCGCCGCCATGACGGCCGGGCCGACGAACAGGCCGAGCAGCCCGAAAGTCTCGACGCCACCCAGGATCCCGAGCAGCACCCACAGGAACGGCAGCTTCGTGGTGCCCCCGATCAGCGCCGGCCGAACGAAGTGGTCGGCCGCGAACGTGACCACGAATCCGGCCACGGCCACGACGACCGCGGCCTTCATCGAACCCGCCGCCACCAAGAGGAGCGCCGCGATCGCGATTGCGAGCGCCGCGCCGAACGGGATCATGGCGGCCACCGCCGTGAAGGCCCCGAGCAGCACCGGATGCGGTACCCCGGCGAAGTAGTAGACCACCCCGAGGATGAAGCCCTCGCCGAGTCCGACCAGAACGAGGCCGTCGACGGTCCCGTGCACCGAAGCCACCATCTGCCGGGCGACGCGCTCGCCCCGGGGGCCGAACAGCCGGTCGCAGGCGGAGCGGGCCTGCTCGGTGATCGTGCGCCAGTCGCGGAACAGGAAGAACAAGGCGACCAGGCTGAAACCGAACAGCACGATCCGGTGCACCACCTCGCGTCCGAAGTTCCGTGAGGCGCCGACCACCGAGTGGTTGTCGAACCGGTGCAGCAGGTCGGATCCCGCCTGGGCGTGCCCGAGATTGTCGTTCCACCACGCGGTCGCCTGTGCGGCGCCGTAGGGCAGGTGCTGCAGGAATTCGGGGGCCGGGATGCCGCTCGCCTCGGCGTTGCGCACGAACTCGGCGACGTCGTGGGCCTCGCGTGCCGCCTGAACCCCCAGGATCGCCAGGGGCGCGAGGAACACCAGGGCCACCGCGGTGGTCATCAGGGTCGGCAGCAGCAGATTGTGCCGGCCCGGTGGGAAGCGGCTCTCCAGGCGGGCGTAGAGCGGCCACAGCGCGATCGCCAGCACCACCGCCCAGGCCAGCGCCGGCAGGAACCCGTGCAGGATCCAGAGCCCGAGCGCCGAGAGCGCCAGCACCAGCACGACCCGGGCCGCGCCCTGGGAGCGCGCCCGCTCCGGCGGCGGTGGGGGGCCGGGATGGGCCGGAGCCGTGACGGGCTGGACCGTGGGTAACATCCGTCTCGTCTCCTGACGCCGCGCAACCGATGCCGCGCACATAGGCCGAATTCGTCGCGGCGCAGGGGGCGTCCGCGCACACGATCCGGTGCACGACCCCGAACCAGCGCTGCAACGCACCGGGAACCGCCGCGGTTGCCGCCCCTGACCCCCTCGTGTAGAGGTCGCGGCCGTCCGACGGGCCCGTAGCGGGCCCCGTACGCGTATTGGTGGCCGCGCGGGGCGTGAGCGCCGGGTCGCCCGGCGTCGAGGGGGGCTCCCCGCCCGACCGATCCGGAAACCGAACAGCCCGCGAGAAGACATGTCCGACGAGCCCGCCCACGGCAGCGCCACCTTCCAGCGCGTGGCCGACATCATAGCCGAGACCGCCGACATCCCCCGGGACAGGATCACCCCGGAGAGCCACGCCATCGACGACCTCGGCATCGACAGCCTGGCGTTCCTCGACATCGCCTTCGCGGTGGACAAGGCTTTCGGGATCAAGCTGCCGCTCGAGCGCTGGACCCAGGAAGTCAACGAGGGCAAGGTCCCGGCCGAGCAGTATTTCGTCCTCAAGAACCTGTGCGCGCGCATCGACGGCCTGGTGGCCGAGAAGGCCGCCAAGGTCTGACGCGCCAGAGCCCGACGCCCCATGCGCCTCGAATATTTCGAGATGATCGATTCCGTCCGGCACCTCGATCGGGCCGCCGGCCGGATCGAGGCGCTGGCTCGGGTTCCGATGGAAAGCCCTGTCTTCGAGGGACACTTCCCCGGCCATCCGCTGGTCCCCGGGGTGCTGCTGACCGAGACCATGGCGCAGGCCTCCGGCTACCTCGTGCTCGCCCATCTCGATTTCACCCGGATGCCGTTCCTCACCGGCGTGGACAAGGCCCGGTTCCGGTCCTTCGTCGGGCCTGGCGCGGACCTGATCGTGACCGCGACGCTGGAGCATGACGGCTCGGGCTACGCCGTGACGAAGGCGGCGATCAGCCATGCCGGGACGGCGCTGTGCGACGCCGAACTGCGCTTCCGCACCATGCCGTTCCCGGATGGGCTCGACGTGCCGATGCGCGCGCGGGCCCAGGCAATCGGCCTGTTCGCGGACCCGGCGCAGCCATGAGCCGTCCGGTCGTCGTCACCGGCCTCGGCCTCGTCTCCTGCGCGGGCGAAGGGATCGACGCGCATCTCGCGGCCCTCGATGCCGGCGCGGCGCCCCGGACCGACACCGAGACGTTCGCCCCCTATTGCGTACATCCGGCGCCGCCGATCACCTGGGACCAGCAGATCCCAAAGCGCAGCGACCAGCGGCAGATGGAGGCGTGGCAGCGTCTGGGTGTCTACGCCGCCGGCCTCGCCCTGGATTCCGCGGGCGTGAAGGACGATGCCGCCCTCAAGCAGGCGCTCCATCTCGTCGTCGCGGCGGGCGGGGGCGAGCGCGACTACGCCGTCGATGGCGCGATCCTGACGGGTCTGCGCGATGCCGCCGATCCGGGCGCCTATCTCAATGAGCGGCTGCAGAACGACCTGCGGCCGACGCTATTCCTCGCCCAGCTCTCGAACCTGCTCGCCGGCAACATCGCCATCGTGCACGGGGTCACGGGGGCCTCGCGGACCTTCATGGGGGAGGAGGCGGCCGGCGTGGATGCGCTGCGGATCGCGCAGGCGCGAATCGCTTCGGGGCAGATCGACGCGATCCTGGTCGGCGGCTCCTACAGCGCGGAACGGCCGGACGTGCTCGTGGTCCACGAGATGGGCGGCTACCTCGCCCGTGCACCGTACCGTCCGGTTTTCGAGCGGGCTGCGGCGGCGTCCGGCTTCATCCTGGGGAGCTGCGCAGCCTTCCTGATGCTGGAATCGGAAGCACACGCGGCTGCTCGCGGGGCTCGGGCGCTCGCCCGGCTGGACCGTGTCGCGAGCGACCGCACGCGGCGCGTCCCCGGCAGCGTCGCCGCCAGCCTCGAAGCGCTCTGGATGCAGGCCGGCCTCTCGGCCCCGGACCGCGTCCTGTCCGGAGCCTCGGGCGTCACCGTGATCACCGAGGAGGAGCGGGACGCGCTCACGCGGCTCGCGCCGGGTGCCGACGTCCGGGCGCTCGGCGACGTGATCGGGCACGGCCTCGAGGTCGTCGCCCCGCTCGGGGCGGCTCTCGCGGCAGGTCTCGTCGCGGCAGGGTCGGCCCGCGAGGTGGCGGTAACGACGGTGGGCCATCGCCGTGGCGAAGGGGTGCTGCGCCTGCAGACGGCCTGATCAGCCTGCGGAAACGGTCCGAAGTGCCTGGACGCCGGGCCACGCGGCCCTTCGACAGCGGCCGCCATCTGCCTGGAGGCGTGCATCTTCCAGCCGTCTCTCGGTTCACTGCCGGTCGAAACGAAGCCGGCCTCGTCGATCCTGATCCGCGCGGAAATAGTTCGGCGGACTTGCCAATGCGCGGGTGAGGGTCTATCTCAGCCGCATCGGCACGTGTCCGGATATCTTGGACCGTTACGCCTTCGCAGGGCGGTTCTGACTTTCCTATCGCTATCGGTCGATACCGGCATTTGCTTTTACGAGCGGATGTCATTTCTCACTACGCCTGCGAAGATCGAGGAATTCCATGAGCACCGGAACCGTCAAGTGGTTCAACGAGACCAAGGGCTACGGCTTCATCCAGCCGGATGACGGCGGCAAGGACGTGTTCGTTCACGTCTCGGCTGTCGAGCGCGCCGGCCTGCGTGGCCTGAACGAGGGCCAGAAGGTCTCTTACGAGCTGGAAACCGACCGCCGCAGCGGCAAGGAGTCGGCCGGCCAGCTTCAGACGGTCTGATCGCCGCTAGACGGCCCGTGTTGAAGCCGCTCCCGAGGGAGCGGCTTCTTCGTATCTGCTTTCGATCCCGGGGTGACGGCGGCCCGCCGCGCCCAACTCAGGAGTGTCTGTGAGCTTTCCGAACAAGCAAGGCGTCGTCGATCGACTGGAGGCCGCTGCCAAGGCGCGGTCCGAGATGCTGGCCCGGTTCCGGGCTCGCCCGACTGCCGATGATCCGGCCGTCCTCGCCCGCCAGTCCGCGCGCCGCGCCGTGGTTGATGCCCGCGAGGCCCGCGCGTCCGAGCGCGCCGCCCAGCGCGAGGCAGACCTCGCGCGTGCCGCCGCCCAGGCCGAGGCCGAGCGTCAGGCCGAGGCCGAGCGCAAGGCTGCCGAGCAGCTCGCCGCCCAGGAGCGTGCCAAGGCCCTCCAGGCCGAGCAGAAGCTCCAGCGCGATGCACGCTACCTTGCACGCAAGGCCAAGGCGGCCAAGAAGCGGTAAGGTCTCAACGCCGAAGCGGCTGCCGATCCGGCACGCGGGCGCGTGAGCATCAAGACATTGGGGACCGGTCCGATCGCGATGCGGTCGGCCGCCCTCGAGCGCCCCGTTCGAGACCCCGCCTCAGGAGCTTGGCATGACCCACAAATTCAAGATCGGCCAGCGCGTCTGCCGGGTGCAGCTCGGGCTACCGGGCGACAAGGGCGGCGGCGAGGTGTTCGAGATCCTTCGTCTCATGCCCGAGGATCAGACCGGCGAGCGTTCCTACCGGATCCGTACGGAAGCCGGCGAGCGTGCGATTCGCGAGAGCGAGCTGGTGGCTGTCTCGCGTCTCTGATCGGCTCGTCGTTCAAAGCTTGCGATACATCACCAGTGCGTCGACCAAGCCGAGACCCGGATGCCGGAATGCGTCCGGAAGTCGGCCGACAATGTCGAACCCGAGGCTCTGCCACAGTGCAACGGCCCGCAGGTTCGTCAAAATCACGAAGTTGAATTGCATCGCCGCGAAACCGCGCTCGCGCGCCCGATCGAGGGCGTGCAGGCCCATCGCCCTGCCGATGCCGAGACCGGCTGCAGCCGGGTCGGTCATGAAGCCGCAATTGGCGACATGGGCCCCGCCGCCCGCCTGATTGGCGCGCAGGTAATAGGTGCCGCGCACCGCCCCGTCCCGTTCGGCGACGAAAGTTTCGCGATCCGCGCCGGTCCAATAGGCGACGGCCTCGACCTCGCTGAGCCGAGGATCGAGCGCGTAGGTCTCACCCTCTCGTATGGTCGGTACGATGATCCGGGCGATCGCCCCGTGGTCCGAGGCGCGCGCCGGTCTGATCTCCGGGCTCAACCGAACTGCTCGCGCAGGATGCGCTCGTCGAGGCTGTGCCCGGGATCGTGCAGCAGCACGAGCTCTGTGGCGCGGTCCAGCGAGGTCTCTACCGTACAGACCCGCCGGAACTCGGTGTGGTCGGCGACTGCGGCCACCGGGCGGTGTGGGGCGTCGAGAACGTCGATCCGGATCTTCGCGTAATCCGGCAGCAGGGCGCCGCGCCAGCGCCGGGGGCGGAACGCCGAGATCGGGGTCAGCGCCAGGAGCTTGGCGTCGAGCGGCAGGATCGGGCCGCCGACCGAGAGATTGTAGGCGGTCGAGCCGGCCGCCGTTGCGACCAGCACGCCGTCGGCGATCAGCAGGTCCAGCCGCACATGCCCGTCCACGGCGATCTTCAGCTTGGCCGTCTGGTGCGTCTGGCGCAGCAGATAGACCTCGTTGATCGCCCGGGCCCGGTGGCTGCGGCCCTCCGTGTCGGTCACGTCCATCACCAGCGGGTGGATCACGCTGCGCTGGGCGGCTTCCAGGTGCTCCAGGAGATCGTCATCCCGGAACTCGTTCATCAGGAAGCCGACCGTCCCGCGGTTCATCCCGTAGATCGGTTTCGGCCGATCCATGAAACGGTGCAGCACCTGCAGCATGAGCCCGTCGCCGCCGAGCGCGACCACGACATCCGCTTCCTCGGGAGAGACGTGATCGTAGCGCCGCATCAGGGCGGCGGCGGCCTCGCGGGCATACCCGGTGGGGCTCGCGACGAAAGCGATCTTCTTGGATGTCGGCATGGCGTCAGGCGATGCCGGGCAGGCGCGTCGAGGTCGCGTCGGGGGTCACGTCACGGCTCCAGTCTGATGAGCGAACCGCCCGGTTGACGTCGGTGCCCCGCATGCGTCTGACTCCTCGGGCACATGCGCGATCCTGGAGGCATAGCATGGAGCGTCCGCTCCTCGTCTACACCACCTTTCCCGACGCCGCCTCCGCGCTGAATATCGGCGAGGCCCTGGTCCGCGAGCGCCTCATCGCCTGCATCAACGTCCTGCCCGGGATGTTGTCGGTCTACAGCTGGAAGGGCGCGGTGGAACGGGGTGAAGAGGTCGCGGCGATCCTCAAGAGCCGTGAGGGCCTGGCCGATGTCCTGTCGGCCGCCCTGAAGGCGCGTCATCCCTACGAGACGCCGATCATCCTGCATTGGCCGATCGCGGGCGCCGATGCCGACACCGCCGCCTGGATCCTGTCCGAGACCGGAGCCGAAGGCACAGAGTAAGCTGGGCCGCCGCACCCGCACCAGGTCTCACGGCGAAATATCCAGACATTCGCTGAATGCTGGTGCTCGGTGTCTGCAATATTTGTGCAATAAGAATTGACCTCCTAATCGTTCAATGCTGCATTCGAAGGGAGGCGTGCCGCGTATGGGCCTCCACGACTTGCGGTGATTCGCGATGAGGGGATTGTTTGTAATCCTAGCGATCGGCGTCGGCCTGCCGGACGCGCATGCCCTGGAGGCCGACGAGGTGGTCGGAACCTGGCGGCTCGTCACCGCCACGCGCAAGATCGTCGAGACCGGAGAAGTCGTGGACGCCTATGGCGGCCCGAAGCCGAATGGCTGGATCACCTACGGCCGCGATGGACGGATGATGGTGGTCTGCGCCTTCGAAGGGCGCAACAGGCCCGCCGCCAACGAGGCGATGTCCGATGCGGATCGGGTCCACCTGCACAGGACGTTCTTCGCCTATGCGGGGACGTACCGTTTCGAGGCCGACCGCGTCACCCATAGCATTGATACGTCGTGGAACGAGGCCTGGACGGGGACCTCGCAGGTTCGGCAGGTCGAGCAACGGGGGCGGCAACTCGTCTACACAACCACGCCGTTCAAGTTCAACGTCGACGGGAGGCTGAGCATCATCACGCTGGTTTGGGAAAAAGTTCCCTGATTTCCTGTTCGCAGCAGTCTTGGGAGGACATCATGCCCCGCAATTACGTTCTGCCGGTCCTGGTTTTCGCTGCCGCCGCGATCCTGCCCGGCTTGTGCCTGGCGGAAGCGTTGGAGGCCGATGCCCAGAGCGCGGCGACCAAGTGGGACGAAGCCTACAACCGCGACGACATGGAGACGCTGGGCAAGCTCTACGCGCCCGACGCCCTCGTGGTCACGAAGGGCGCGACCCAGACCCGCGACGGCATCCAGAAATTCTTCTCCGGCCTGAAGGCGAAGGGCTGGGACGACCACAAGACGACGGTGAAGAACGCGGTCGCGAAGGACAACCTGCTCATCGTTTCGGGACGCTGGGAGATGACCGGTCCGGTGGAAGGCGGCTCCAAGAAGAAGTTCGAGGGTAACTGGGTGAACGTCCTCGAACGGCAAAAGGATGGTTGGCGGACGGTGCTGCACACCTGGAACTGAGCGGCGCCTCAACCACCCTGGTCGGCCAAACCGAGGCGCGGCACCACGGCGTTCCGGTCTCGACACGCCAGCCAGCCAGCCGGAGCGCGATCGGCCGGTCCGGCGCCTCGTTGCGGTGATTGGCGATGATCGCGCCGGCCTCCAGGTTCAGGTTCGCGCCCAGGATACTGTCGCCGACGACGTTGAACTGTGCGGCGGCCGCCCCGGCGAACAGGAAGGCGGATTTCAGCTCCGCGCCTGGGCCGACGATGCTCTCCGCTTCCAGCCAGCAGCCCGCGCGCAGATCGGCGTCGGCCGCCACGAGGCAGCCCGGCCCGACGATGCCATGCGCCGATGACAGGGTTGCGGCTCAGGATCTGAATTCGACGTTCCACGAAAAAATCAAGATGTATCACGAATCACTTGAGGATAAGCTTCATATTCAAGCTGATATTTTGAGATTGAATTGGACGGTCTGCATATAGTACCGGCCCTTTGATTTGGTCTCTCCGATGGCCGCGACTATAGGGCGCGTGGCGTCGTCTTCGGCGCCGCGAACTCGGGACGTCGAGACCATGAAGGCATTCAAGACCGCCGG
The DNA here is from genome assembly GCF_008039945.1 of Methylobacterium sp. WL64. NCBI lineage: Bacteria > Pseudomonadati > Pseudomonadota > Alphaproteobacteria > Hyphomicrobiales > Methylobacteriaceae > Methylobacterium > Methylobacterium sp. WL64. The sequence goes on along the minus strand of NZ_VRVA01000076.1, from coordinate 10,200 downwards.
CCGCATCGCGATGGTGCTGCTGGCTTCCGGTGCGGGTGGGACGGCCGTGCTGGCGGCTAGCGGCAAGCCGAGCGAGCCGCTGATGACCATCGAGGCGGCCCCGTCGGGCCCGGCCGGGCTGACGGCGGCCAATCCGCCGGCGCTCCGCTACGGCACCCTCTACGCCGACGCCAAGGGCCAGAGCCACGTCCAGTATTGCGACCTCAAGAACTTCATCTTCAAGAGCTACGCGCCGCCCGCCGCGCCTCAGTATGTCGGCTTCCCGCCGGGCGAGGTTGCGTCGGTCAAGTACGCGATCCTGCCGGTCGGCTACGTCGGCACCTGGCACACCGCCCCCGGCCCGCAATGGGTGATCACCCTGTCAGGGCGCTGGTCGGTGGAGGCGACGGACGGGTCCGTGCTGGAGCAGGGGCCCGGTGAAGTGGAGTTCAACGCCGATACCGGATCCACCCCCCAGGGACCGGAGGGTCATGTCGGGCACCTGACCCGGCAGGTCGGCGACGTGCCGAACGTCCAGCTGATCGTGTCGCTGAAGCCTCGGAAGGGGAAGCGCTCGGTCGAGCCGTGCCAGCCGACCGCGCGGTGATCGTCGGGCTGACCTGACCGCCGATGGATGCGATCCGGCGGACACGCGCCGCCGGATCGTCAAAGCCATTCAGGCGCCGCTGACCGGGTAGGTGCGGCCCTTCCAGGTGGCGGCGCCGGCCCGGCCGCCCCGCAGCAGCACGTTCCACTGGATCGCCAGCGCTACCAGCACGGCCGCCGGGTGCACCGGGATCGTCGCCAGCGGTGCCCGCACCGCCAGGGTGATCGCCGCCCGGGTTCCGAGCGACAGCGCACAGGCCGCGGCGGCCGCCGTCAGGGCCAGCGGCGGGATCAGCTCGAGCAGCCCGGCCAGCACCAAGAGCGGCGGCAGGATCTGGCCGCAGCCCAGGAGCAGGGTCCAGACCGGCAGGGCCCGGGGCGTGGCCATGCCCTCATGCGCGTTCTTCGAGAACCCGGCCCAGGCCTCCCCGAAGCCCCGATACATCCGACAGGTCGCGAGACCGGCGCCGGCCACGAGGTCGGTGCGGTAGCCGGCCGCGCGCAGGAGCCGGGGCAGGCGCACGCCGTCATGCAGGAAACCGCGGATCGCGCCGTGGCCGCCGATCGCCGCATAGGCCGCGCGCTCGAACAGGATGAGCTGCCCGCAGGCCGCGCCCAGGGCGGGATCCGGGCGGCGGCGCATCAACGGCACCGGCAGGAAGCCGATGAGCAGGAAGTCGATCATCGGAACGGTGAGCATCTCGCCCAGCGTCTCTGTGCGCTGCCGGGGAACGCCGCTGACCAGTGCCGCGCCGGCACGTCGTGCCTGGGCGACGAGCGACGCGGCGGCCTCGGGCTCCAGGCGGACATCCGCGTCGATGAACAGGAGGTGGCGGCCGTCGGCGAGCCCGGCGATATGGGCGCAGGCGTGGTTCTTGCCGGTCCAGCCCTCGGGCAGCGGCGGCACCGGGACGACGCGCAGGCGCGCATCGCCGAGGCCGCGCACGATCTCGGCGGTCCCGTCCGTGGAATGGTCGTCGCCGACGATCACCTCGACGGGCACGGCAATGCTGGCGAGGGCGGCCCGCACAGTCCCGGCGATGTTGCCGGCCTCGTTGCGTGCCGGGATCAGGATCGAGACCAGGTCGCGGTCGGCCACCGGGGCGGGCCGGCGCAGGGCGAACAGGTTCACCGCCGTCAGGACCGCCGGTAGGGCAGCCGTGAACAGGCAGACGACGGCCAGCGCCGTGAGGATCGGGTCGATCATCGCCCGGGCTCCCCGTCGCGGGCCCGGTGGGCCGGATCGAAGCGGCGCCCGGCGAGCCGCGCGGCGAGGCGCCGCCAGAGATCGTAGACGCCGCCGACGCCCTTGCGGCCCGCGACCAGGGCCCGGAAGCGTTCCGGCTCGCGGCTGATCACGTCGCTGCTGAGCCGGTCGAGGGTCGCGGTCAGGTCGGCTTCCAGGCGGGCGAGCCGGTCCGTCCGCGACAGGGCCGCCAACTCCGCGCCCGAGATCCCCGGCCCGAAGGCCGCGAAGGCCTCTGCCCCGCGCTCATCCCAGAAGGCGTATTCGAGGGCGAGCGGCACGAACAGCGCGTTAGGGGCCATCTCGGCCAGCCGGGCCACCCCCGGGCGCAGGCCCAGGGGCCGGACGCGGGTATCGACGAAGCGCCCTTGCGCGGTGATCCAGAGGGCCGTGCCGGATCGCGTCAGGATCGCCCGCGCGGCGGCCAGGAACTGTGCGGCGCCCCGGGGACTGTCGAGGTTGACCCCGAAGGCCCCGATCCGCTCGAACACCCGGTAGCGCGCCAGCATGGCGACGTCGAACGGCGCCCGATTCTCGCGACCCGGGTAGAGCCGGCCGGACAAGACGATGATCACCGCCGCATCCCACCACGCAGGGTGGTTGGAATAGATCACCAGCGGGCCAGGATGGTCCTGGTCCGGCGGCAGGCTCCAGTGCGGCAGGCGTAGCGCGTCGAAGTGTCGGTGCAGGTAGCGCTCGAACCACGCCTCCATGAAGCGGCGGATCGGGGGCGAGACCGGGCGCAGGGGCGCGGGCGGCGTACGGCGCCGCTGTTTCCCTCCCCCCTCTGCGGGGGAGGGTGGCCCGCGAAGCGGGTCGGGAGAGGGGAGCGATGCTTCTGGAAAAGTCGCGACAATCGCCTCATCCCGTACCGTCGCGCTGCCCCTCTCCCGGCCCACGCTGACGCGAGGGCCACCCTCCCCCGCAGAGGGGGGAGGGGAGGGTAGAGTGGACCTCACGCCGAGGCGCGCAGCGTTCCGCGCGCGTCCTGATCGTGCGCGTCGGCGGCGATCCAGCCCGACATCATCACCATCGGCATGCCCGGCCCCGGATGGGCGGCGCCGCCCGCGAGATAGAGGCCGCGCACCTGTCGGGAGCGGTTGCCAGGCTTGAACGCCCCCATTACCCGGCCGTGCGAGGCCAGGCCGTAGATCGCGCCGTTAAGCACCCGGTAGCGCTCGTGGATGTCCTGCGGGGTCAGGTGGCGCTCGACCACGATGCGCTCCTCCAGGTCGGGCATTCCGGCGGTGCGCTTGAGCTTGTCCAGGATGGTCCGCCGGTAGTTCTGGAACAGGGGGCCGTCCGGACGCCAATCGTGGTGCGGGCGCAGGTAGGGCGTGTGCACCAGGACGTAGAGGGCCTCGCCGCCTTCCGGCGCGACGCTCGGGTCGGTGGAGGAGGGGGCTGCGAGGTAGGCGGTCGGGTCCGGGGCCGGCTCGCCCTTGTTGTAGATGTAGTCGAACTCCTCCTCGGGGTCGCGGGAGAAGACGAAGTCGTGGTGGTTCAGGTGCTCGTAGCGCTTGTTCAGGCCGAGATAGAGCACCACGCCCGAGCAGGCCGGCTCGGGGTTCTTCTTCTCGTAGGCCTTGCCGGCGGCGCCACCCACCAGCTCGCGGTAGGTGCGGACCGAATCCATGTTCGAGATCACGGCGTCGAAGGGCGTGACACCCTCCTGGGTGCGAATGCCGCGGACAGCACCGTTGGCGGTCTCGATCCCGGTGACCTCAGTGTCGGTCTTGCAGGTGGCCCCGAGCTCCTGCGCGAGCTTGGCCAGGCCCTCGGCCACCGCGCGGGTGCCGCCCATCGGGTACCAGACCCCGTCCGCCGTCTGCATGTGGGCGATGGCGCAGAGCACCGCGGGGGCGCCGTAGGGCGAGGAGCCGACGTATTGCACGAAGTGGTCGAGCATCTGCGCGAGGCGCGCATCCTTGACCTTGCCGCGGATCGTCGAGGCCACCGAGGCGTGCATGCGCAGGGACAGCACGTCGCGCAGGGTGCCGGGGTTCATGTTGGCCCGGATGTTGATCGTGTCGAACAGGTCCTCGACCGGCTTCCAGAAGAAGAACTTCTCCGAGACGCCGTGCAGGTGCTCCGAAATGGAGAGAAACTTCTTGTAGCCGTCGCCGCTGCCCGGGGCGAAGCGATCCATGTCGCCGGCCATCCGCTCGATATCCTGCATCAGGTCGATGCGGGAGCCGTCGTCGAAGAAGCAGCGCCATTGCGGGTCGAGGCGGCGCAGGTCCATGTAATCGTGGACCGAGCGGCCGGCCTCGGTGAAGATCCGTTCCAGCACCCGCGGCACCGTCAGGATGGTCGGGCCCATGTCGAAGCGGAAGCCGCCTTCGTGCAGCACCGCCGCCTTGCCACCGAGCCAGCCGTTCTTGTCGTAGACCGTGACGCGGTGGCCGCGCGCCGCAGCCACGCACGCGGCCGCGAGTCCGCCGAGCCCGCTGCCGATCACGGCGACCGTCGAATCCTGACTCATCCTGATAGGTTGCTCCCCGGGCCCGTCAGAGCGCTGCCCGCATTGCGAAGCTAGACGCGAGACCTCGTGGGTCAACGCGCCACCCGGTCGCGGTACTGGCCGGTCAGGCCTTGTTTGTGGACAGCTGGGCCAGGAAGTTACCGATCTCGCGACGGCGCAGGGGTGCGTCGAGCACCTCCGGGCCGACGCCGTGGCGCCAGGCGAGGCGCCGCGCGGCCTCGAAATCCTCGCCCTGAAGGCCCGCGATTTCGTCGGCATAGGCCGCCACCGCGCCCGGATCCGCGGCGAAGCCGGCCTCGACGATCGCGGTATCGCAGAGGCGCAGCATCGTGGCGACCTCCTCGAGGTCGAGTTCGGGGTGGTACTGCGTGCCCCAGAACCAGCCGGCCCCGTGCCGGATCTCGATGGCCTGGACGCCCAGCACCCGGTTGCCGGCCAGAACCCGCGCACCCGGGGGCGGCTCCAGCACCGCGTCCGAGTGGATCGCGGGCGCGTCCCAGACCGCCGGACGGCCGGCCAGCAGCGGGTGGGTCCGGCCTTCCTGGGTCGGGGTGATCGCCCGGGCGAAGCCGTATTCCGGCCCACGCGGATTCTCGGCCGCGTGCCCGCCGGCCACGGTCGCGGCGACCTGCACGCCCCAGCAGGATCCGAACACCGCGAGCCCCGCCTCCAGGGCAGCCCGCATCAGATCGAGCTGGCGAGTCACCGCCGGCGTGCCCTCAGAGACCTTGAGGGTCGAGCCGGTGAAGATCAGCCCGTCGAACGCCGCCAAATCCTGCGGCAGGTCCGCGTCGGCATCGGCCGGGTTGAGAAATCGACACGCCGTCTCGGGGGCGAAGTCGTGAACCACCACGGCGTAGGACTCGGCCGAGGTCCGGCCCGTCGCCGCGACATGCCGCTCGCGGGCGGCCCGATCGTTGCCGTCGGCGATGAGCAGGCGGAGCATGGCGTTCTCACTTTGTACGAGTGCGGACCCTGCCCGAACGGCCACGCCTTGTCCGGGGACGGCTGGTCGCAGGCGCCGCGCGGATCGTCGCGGCGCGGTGGTCCGATCAGACCGTCCGCCGTGCCACCAGGCCGAGCGCCAGGCCCAGCCCGCATAGGGTCAGCGCCAGCAGCACCGCGAAGGCCGGCACGGCGGAGCCGAAGCCCTCGCCCAGCGCGTTCTGATAGGCCTCGATCGCCCAGGCGTTCGGGGTCAGCCAGCCGGCCTGTTGCAGCCACGGCGGCATCAGGAAGCGCGGCACCATCGAGCCGCCGACGGCGGAGAGCAGCAGTACCCCAAAGGTCGAGGCGAGGTGGGCCTGCTGGCGGGACGCGGCCAGCGCGCAGGCGGCGAGCGCCAGGCCCGCGGCCATGGCCGAGACCAGCAGGCAGGCGGTGAGGAAGGCCGTCCAGTGTGGGCCGATCTCGACGCCGTAGAGCAGCCCGGCGGCCAGGAAGATCAGTCCGGCCTGGACCATGCCCTGCAGCGTCAGAAATCCGAACTTGCCGAGCACCACCACCGGCAGGCCACCGGGTCCGGCCATCAGGCGCTCCGCGATACCGGTTTCCCGCTCCTCGACCAGGGAGAGCGCCCCCTGCATGGCGGCAAACAGCAGGAACACCGCGGTGATCGCGCCGGCGTAATAGCTGACCCGGGCATTGGCGGTGCCAGCGGCGGTGCTCCGGCGCTCGACCAGCGAGGCGAAGCTGAACGGCTCCTTCCTGGCGCGCTGCTCGGCGAAAGCCTCGTCGAGGAAGCGTCGCTCGTCCGGGCCGATCTTTCCGGTGCGCTCCACGTCGGCGACGATGCGCGAGAGCACGACGTCGGGCAGCGCCTCGTTCAGCACGCGCTGCAGCTGGCCCAGCGCGATGGGGGTGGCGAGCGCCTTTGCGGGGTTCTCGACCAGCACCACGGGCTGGTCCGCGGGGCCGGGCGGGGCATCCGCCGGGGCGGCGATCAGGTCGCCGCGGAGCACCAGGGCCACGTCGACCGCGCCGGAACGCACCGCCCGGGTCACCTCCGCCAGATCGGTTGCGGGCAGGCGGGTGACCCGCAGGGACGGGTCGGCCACCAGGGCGTCCGCGAGGCGCTGCGTGGCTGCCGTCCGGGCGATGTCGGCGAGCCCGAGATGGATGCGGATCCGGTCACCGGTCGCCCCGGAGAAGATCGCCGCGAAGATCGAGAAGATCACGGTGGGCAGCACGAAGGCCATCACCAGCGCGGCGCGGTCGCGCAGGAGGCTCAACGCCATCACCCGGAACGCGGCGCCGATCATCCGGCGGCCCCCGCCCGGCGCGGCTCGGAGGCAGCGCGGTCCGCGACGTCCCGGGGCCGGATCGCATCGAGATACAGCGCCTCCAGCCGCGGGGCGCGGACCCGCACCTCGGCCACAGGAACCCCCTGCGCCCGTAGCGCCCCGAGCAGGGCGGCGCCGTCGAGGCCGGAGCGCTCGACCGAGCGCCAGACAAGGCCGTCCGGCTCGGCGGGCACGAACCCGCCGCGGCGCAGCACGGTCTCCGCGACCGCATCCGCCGGCAGGGCGAGGCTCAGCTCCCGTTCCGGCGCGCCGACCCGCAGCTGCGCCAGCAGGTCGGCGAGACGCCCGGCGCGCACGATCCGCCCCTGCGCCAGGAACGCGACCCGGGAGGCGAGGCGCTCGGCCTCGGCGAAATCGTGGGTGGCGATCAGGATCGCGGTGCCGGCGGCCTTCAGCCGGTCCAGAACCGCGTGGATCGCCGCCCGGGCGGCGAGGTCGACGCCGCTCGTCGGCTCATCGAGCAGCACGAGGCTGGGCCGGTTCATCAGGCTCGCCGCGATGTTGACCCGGCGCCGGTAGCCGCCGGACAGCACCCCGACCGGGCGATGCGCGACGTCGGCGATGTCCGCCATCTCAAGGGCCGCCGCGACGGCCCCGCGCCGGTCGCGGCGGGGCACGCCCGCGAGCTGGCCGAAGACGCCGAGGTTCTCGGCGACCGTGAGGCGCGGGTAGAGGGCGATCTCCTGGGGAACCCAGCCGATGCTCCGGCGGGCGCTGCCCGCCCGGAACGGATCCGCGCCGGCCACCCGTACGGTCCCGGCGCTGGGCGCGAGGCGGCCCGCCACGAGACGCATCAGAGAGGACTTGCCGGCGCCGTTCGGCCCCAGCAGCGCCAGGGTCTCGGCCGCGTCGAGGTCGAGATCGACCTGTTCCAGCACCCGCCGCCCGCGCAGGTCGAGGCCGACTCCCGTGATCCTTACGAGGTTGCCGTCCACCCCGTCACCGCCGCGGCAGGGCGCGGGCGAGCCGGACCCTTATGGCGGCGCCGGGCTCCTGGAGTGCGAAAGCCGCATCGGAGAAGTCCGGCCGCCCCCGGCGCGCGACGGCGCCGGAGAAGCCGTAGGGCTCGAGCGGGAGGCCGAGCCCGGTCCGGTCGAGCCGGCCGTCGCCGTTGCCGTCCTGGAAAGCCGCCACCGCGTAGGTGCCCGGAGCCAAGTCCCGGAAGGCGAACAGCGCCCGGCCCCCGGCGACCGACGCTTCGTCGCCCCGGGTACAGAACGGTTCGGACAAGCCACCTTGGCACAGGGCCACCCGGACCGGGCCGCCGCCGGGCTCGATGCCGTCGACCTCCACCTGCAGGGTCGCGGCCATCGCAGCCGAGCCGGACAGCAGAGCGAGGGCGCAGAGACCCGCCGTCAGCGTCACCCGGCCCGGCGCGCCGATCACGAGGCCTCGCCGGAGGTCGCCAGCGGCGCCGTGTCGGGGATGCCGGCCTGGGCGGCAGCGCGGGCCCCGGCCAACTCCTCGATCAGCAGACGCGCGGTGATGCGGGCGCCCTCGTAGATCACCGGCAGGCCGGAGCCTGGGTGGGTGCCGCCGCCGACGATGTAGAGCCCCGGCCCGAAGCGGTTGTGCGGCCGGAAATACAGCATCTGCATCAGGTCGTGGGCGAGGTTGAAGGTGGCTCCCTCGTGGACTGCGAAATCCTCTTCCCACTGGGTCGGGTCGATCACCCGCTCGTAGCGGATGCGGGATTCGATGTCTTCGAGACCCAGCCGCTTCAGGCGCTCCAGGATCAGGGCACGGTAGCTCTCCCGGGTCGCCGCCCAGTCGATCCCGGCCTTGAGGTTCGGCACCGGCACCAGGACGTAGAGGGCGGTGTGCCCCGCCGGCGCCATGCCGCCGTCGGTGTAGCCGGCATGCTGGACGTAGAGGGAGGGCTGCATCGGCAGCGTCCCCTCGGTGATCTCCCGGATGTTGCGCTCATAGCCGTCGGCCAGGAGGATCGTGTGGTGCCCCAGACTGTCCGGCACTTTCCCCTCGATGCCGAGATACAGCATGAAGGTTGAGCAGGAGAGCCGGGCCTTGTGGATCTTGGCGTCCCGCCAGCGCGGGCGGTGCCGCTCCGGGACGAGGGCACGCACCACCTTGGCGAAGTCGCCGTTGATCAACACCGCGTCGGCGTTGAAGGTCTCGCCGTCCACCACCACGCCGCTGGCGCGCTTGCCGTCGAACACCACGCGCTCGACGTTGGCATTGAGCCGGAGGTCCACGCCCATGCGTCCGGCAAGGCCGGCCATCGCCTCGGAGACCGCACCGCAGCCGCCGACCGGGTGGTAGACCCCGTGCTCGTATTCGAGGAACGACAGGATCGTGAACAGGCTCGGGCAGCGGAACGGCGACATGCCGAGGTATTTGGTCTGGAACGAGAAGGCGAGGCGCACCCGCGGATCTGCGAAATAACGCTTCAGGTCGCGATCGACGCTGCGGCCGGGATGCAGGTGCGGCAGGGCGGCCAGCATCGCCGGGCTCACCATGCTGCGCAGGGTATGGAAGGCCTGCTGGAGGATCGGCTTGAAATATTCGAGCTTCGTCCGATTCTCGCTGAAGAAGGTTTTGACGTTCTTCGCATCGTCGGGCGCCAGGCGGGCGATCTCCGTCTCCATCCGGGCGATGTCGCCGGTGGCGCGGATCGTACCCGTGATCCCGTCCTCACCCTCGAACACGAGATGATACTGCGGATCGAGTCGCTCGAGCTTGACGTGGTCCTCGAGCCGCTCGCCGCAACTCGTGAAGATGTCCGCGAGAATCTGAGGATAGAGGAAGAAGGTCGGCCCGATATCGAACTTGTAGCCGCCCGGTGCGGTTACGGTCTTCGTGCGGCCGCCGACCTGCGCGTCCTTCTCGAACAACGTCACGTGGATCCCGGCACGTGCCAGGAGCAGGGCCGAGGCCAAGCCGCCGGGACCGGCGCCGACCACGGCCACGCGGCGTCCGGTCAGCGCTCGCAAACCATCCCCAGACTGAAGCAACGCCGACGACTCCCCTCGCAAACCCCGAACCTTATCGGCCAAGCTAGCCTCGCAACGCCCCACGGCAATTGCAGCCCTTTGTCGCGCGTTCGGAGCCGGACGCAAAGGGACGGCGCTAACCGGTTGTGACGAGCCGTCCTTGGCCGCGGGCGATCGCCTGGAGGGCGAGGCCCGCCGCGGTGGCGACGTTGAGCGAATCGAAGCCCGGGGCCATCGGGATCCGCACCGGGCGGGCCCGTCCGAGCGTGGCTACGTCGAGGCCCGGTCCCTCGGTCCCGAGGATCAGCAGAACGCGCGTGGGTGCGGGGATGGCGTCGAGCGATTCGGTCGCCCCCGGGCTGAGCGCCAGGGCTTCGAGGTCGAGGGCCTGGGCGAGCGCCAGCCAGTCCTGCCCGGGGGCGAGCCGCGCGAAGGGCTGGATCAGCGCAGCGCCGGCCGAGACCCGGATGCTCTTGCGGTAGAGCGGATCGCAACTGGGGGCATCGAGCAGCACCGCGTCGGCCCCGAAGGCAGCGGCATTCCGGAAGGCGGCGCCGACATTGTCGTGGTTGGTGAGGCCCGCGAGCCCGAGCACCAGCGCCGGGGCGGGGGCCGGCGGCACGAGGTCGG
>NZ_VRVA01000075.1:0-27710 GCF_008039945.1 Methylobacterium sp. WL64 | reverse complement strand
TGGCGAAGAACGGCACGACCTGCGCCCGCCGCAGCGCCTTGCGAACGACGACGTGCCCAGCTGCATCAACGGCGTGAACCTGGAAAATGCTCTTGGCCAGATCGATGCCGACGGTGGTGATCTCCATAGGGATGGCTCCTGCATCTGCGTGGCTGCTGCTTCGACAGCAACCACATCTTGGCACCGAGATGCCGTCAGTTGGAGCGGGAGCCATCCACCCCATCTGCTTATCGGCGACTTAATTCGCCCCAAATGGCCAAGTTTGGCCGAAAGCTGTCTGACTGTTTTCAGGCGAGCAACGAGGTGAAGCAGATTTTTCCGCTCGTAATCTCGCCGACAGAAGCATGCCGTCCGGCTGTGTGATCACGCCAGCATCGCTCGATTGATCCGGGGAGGTGGAACGCGTTCAGAACGTCAGGCGTGCCGTCAGCACGAACGTCCGACCTGGACCGGGCGTGGCCGAGCCGTAACCAGAGACGCTCTCGAAGTTCTTGGTATCGGCGATGTTATAGACGTTGAGCTGCAACGCCGCGTTTTCGGTAAGCCGGTAGGTGGCCAGTGCGTCGAACCGCCAATAGCCGGGCACGAGGGCGGTGTTCGCCGAACTGGTGAAGCGCTCGCCCACATAGTACGCGCTGCCGCCGACCGTCAGGCCCGGCAGGATTAGGTAGGTGCTGGTGAGCGCGAACGTGTTGTGCGGCGTGTTGGCCAGGATGTTGCCCGGCGTCGACACGAAGGCGCCCGTGGTATTCTGGGCGCTCTTCAGGACGCGGCCGTCCAGATAGGTGTAGCCGCCGAACACACTCCAAGCGTCCGTGATCTTGCCGGCAACGCCAAGCTCGAAGCCCTGCACACGCGTGGTGCCGACCGTCGAATAGATACCGTTCGTTGAGTCGACGGCTTCGATCGCGTTCTGCTGGGTGACTTGGAACACAGCGCCCGTCAGGCTGAGCTGACTATCGAACAGGTCGTACTTGGCGCCGGCCTCATAGGTCTCGTTGGTGGTCGGCTTGAGGTTCTGCTGGCCGCCGGTGATCGTCAGGTACTCGCTCGATGGGTCGAACGAGGTTCCGTACATGAAGTAGACGCTAGCGTTGTCGACTGGATGAACGACGGCGCCCGTCCGCCAGCTAACGAACTGCACCTTGTTGACGACGTTGTACGGCGTTGTCGCGTTCAGCGGGCCGGTCTCTATGTAGCTCGGCGTTCGAACGGTCGCCGCGTGCTGGTGGACCGAGAGATCGTCGTACCGAAGGCCGCCCAGGATCTCAAGGTAGCGGTTGATCTTGACCTGATCGCTCGCATAGACGCCGACCGTGTTGCCGACGTCGTAGGTGTCCGTACTGCTGGTTGGAACGACACCCGGACTGGTCGGATAGGGATTGGGGAAACCGACGTTGACACGTGAACCACCCGCGATGTTGGTCCGGTACTGGTCGCGGGTCTCCTGACTGAGCTCGATCCCGCTTAGCAGCGTGTGCTGAAGGCCGAACGTATCGATGTGGCCGACGAGATCGGTCTGGTTCGTGAACAGCGTGTTGACGGTGTGGTTCTGGAAGTCGTTCGTGTTGTTCACGTAGAGGCTGCCCAGTGGACGCGCGAACAGGGCTGCACTCGAAAGCGCCGCGCCGCCGGTGGCCTGCCCGTACAGGTTCGTACCGTTGACCTGGACACCGCGGACGCGCACGAACCGATCGATCAGCGAGTAGCGTGTGGTGTTTGTGATGCTCCAGTCCTGATCGAACGTGTGCTTGTACTGCAGCGTGCCGATATGGGCGTCGACCTGCTCGGTGTCGGAGAAGCCCGGGCTGAGGCGGCCGAAGTAAGTGTTCTTCGAGACCGGCGCAGGTCGGCCATAGTAAGTGCCGAAGTAGCCACCCGGCAGAACCGGGATGCCGTAATCCGGGATATTATTGTCCTTCTGGTAGATGTAGCTGACAGTGACCTGATCGTCCGGTGTCAGGTTCGCCCGAAGCGAAGGGGCAACGCCGAAGCGTGTGGTGTTGATGTGGTCGCGGCCGGCGACATCCGTATCGTTGGCAAGGAATGCGAGGCGGATGGCGGAGTCGCCAAGGACCGTGTTGATGTCCCCGGTGACGCGCGCGCCCGGTGCGCTGTAGCCCGACGCGTCGATCTGCACCTTGTCGGCGGCGAAGAATGGCAGCTTGCTGGTGACGTTGACGACGCCGCCGGTCGAACCGCGCCCGAACAGGAACGAGGACGGACCTTTGAGCACCTCGACGCTCTCGATGCTGAACGTGTCGCGCGTGTACCAGCCAGGGTCGCGGACGCCGTCGCGGTAGAAGTCGTTGCGGGCGGAGTAGCCGCGGATGTTGATGTTGTCGCCCTGCGTGCCTCCCTCGCCGCCGAACATGGTGATGCCGGGCACATTGCGCAGCGTCTCGACAAGCGTCGAGTCGCGCTGATCCTGGATGAGCTGCTGCGGGACGACCGTGATGCTCTGAGGGGTGTCGAGGATCGGGGTCGGCAATCGCTGCAGCTGAAGCTGCCGGGGGTTGTATGGCGAGCCTGTGGGCGGTCCCGACGTGGTGACGTCGAGCTGGTCCATGACGATCGACATGGCCTCTTGCCCTGCTGCCGGCGCAGCGACGAAGGCCAGCGAGGCTGCGCCGAACGCAGCCTGCGAGAGGCGGGTCAATCCGGCTGCGCGAGGGCTGGATCCATTGTCGAATGAGGAGCTGACCCCATCATCGGCGGCCGAGAAGAGTTCGGCGATCAGTTCCTGCTTCTTCATAACAATTCCAGGATACCCGCCCCGTACGTATCTGGCGGGTATCTTAATCCGCATTCTAATATCAATCGGAATCTTTGTATCTGAAATCTTTTGCTGTTATTTCTTGATTATAATAATTTAAAACTGAAGATATACTAGATGAATTCTAAGCTAGCTGATTTGCTTTCGATGGAGTCTTGAACCAAGACCGGCCGGCGGTGACCGAGCGGGTGCAAGACCGATGGCGTTTGAACGACCCCCTTCCTGGCGCACGATGTTCCGCAAGGTGCATCTGTGGCTCGGGATCGGCTTGGCGCTCCTGATCGTGCCGATCACGCTCACCGGCTTGGTCCTCGTGTTCGATGACGAGATCGACGAGGTCCTCAATCCCAGCTTCTACGCGACCACCGGCACGGCCGTGGCTCGTCCCGCGGACGAGTACATGCAGGGCGCAAGCGAGGCCGTGGGCGGGCGAGCTGCGATGCTGCGCTGGCCGAACGGAGAAGGCAGGCCGGTTACCGTCATGGTCCGCCTCCAACCCCCACCATCCGCGGTTGAGCGCAAGCTGGACGGTGAGCGTGGCACCAACCGGAGCGGCAGGCCCGAGGGCCAGGCCGGCAACAGGCGGCCGCCCAGCCGTCTCGTCTATCTCGACCCACCGACCGGCGCGGTGCTCGGCATCAAGGACTTCCGTAATTCGTTGATCGGGCAGGTCCACGTTTTCCACGAGAACCTGATGGTTCCGGAGTACTCCGGCCGCGCCATCGTCGGCTGGACGGGCGTCGCGCTGCTGCTGCTGTCGTTGACCGGGCTGGTCCTCTGGCTGCCGCGCAATGCGCGCCTCGTGCGCGCCTTCGCCTGGCGCCGGGGCCCAACGATGAGCATCAACCTGCACCACCTCGCGGGCTTCTGGATCTCGATTCCCTTGGGATTGATGGCGCTCACCGGCATCGTGCTGGCCTTCCCGCCGCAGGCGAGCGCAGTGCTGAACGCGTTCGACACGCCGCAGCCACCTGTCAGGCGCACCGGCGCCGATCCACTCATGCCACACCCGGCACTCACGGCGGAACGGGCCATTGAGATCGGGAAGGACGCTGCCGAACCCGAGACACCGCGGATGCTCGCTGCGCCCAGCATCACCACGAGGGCGTGGCGCTTGGAGGTCGAGGCTCCAGATGGCACGCGGCACTCGATCAGCATCGACGACGCGACCGGGCAAGCGACGCTGGAACGACCGCCGCGCCGCGGGGATGTCATAGGCACCTGGATGCGACGCGTGCATGAGGGCCGCTCACACGGCCCGATCTGGGCCACGCTGGCGGGCCTCTGCGGGGTCCTGCCGACGCTTCTGGCGATCACCGGCGTACTGATGTGGCTGCGGAAGCGGCGCAACAAGGCGGCGCTGCGGGGTGGCACCTCCGCATTGACTAACTCGCGTCTGATGCCCGCCGAGAGCGCCTAGCCAAACGGACCCATCCCATGCTCGTACATATCCCGCAGGTGCTCAGCGCAGATCAGGTCGCCCGCTGCCGTGCGATCATGGATCGTGCTGCCTGGACCGACGGCCGGGTCACCGCCGGGTTCCAGTCGGCGCAGGTCAAGAAGAACCTTCAGCTGCCGGAGGGCACTGCGGAGGCTCGCGAGCTCGGCGACATGGTCCTGCTCGCGCTCAAGCGTAGCCCACTGTTCCTCTCGGCCGCGCTGCCGCAAACCGTGTTCCCGCCTTTGTTCAACCGGTATGACGCCGGCATGACCTTCGGCGCACACATCGACAACGCCATCCGGCAGTCGCTGGACGGCCAGCGCATCCGGACCGACATCTCGGCGACGCTGTTCCTCAGTGGGACGGACGAGTACGACGGCGGCGAGCTAACGGTCGAGGACACGTACGGCAGCCACGCCGTCAAACTTCCTGCCGGTGATCTGGTAATCTATCCAGCCGACAGCCTGCACAACGTCACGCCGATCACGCGCGGCTCACGAGTGGCCTCCTTCTTCTGGATCCAGAGCCTGATCCGCGACCGGACCCGCCGGGCCCTGCTGTTCGACCTCGACACTTCGATCCGGCATCTGACCCGCGACGTACCGGGACACGAGGCCCTGGTGCCTCTGACGGGGACCTATCACAACCTGCTTCGGCAATGGGCCGAGACGTGACGTGCTTCGTCGATGCGATCAGCCTTTGCCGCAGCCGCCTGCACATCAGCACGCTCCATTCGAATATTCGCCCTTCCACGAGCAAGGCGTCGCCGCTTCACATACGGCGGTACCGCTAAGCTGAGGGCAACTGTCAGCGGCTGGTTCGAGGCGCCTACGTCCGCTTCCGCAGTTGAACGTGTACAGTCGGGGTCTCCGCGCTGAACGCGGAGCCGAAGGTCCGCTTCCGGGCGTCAACCCAACTTCCGCTGCCCACCGAGGATGTGTGAAAACGACAAAGGGGTAGAAGGATCTTCCCGAGAACAACCTGGGCAGCGCCGAAATTTAGGCCTAAATCGCGTCAGAACCGCCCTGCAGCGGGGCCGCTTGTCTGCAGCGTAGAGAATTGTTCTACAATTTCGGCAAGCGCTTTCGTTTTCACACAGGCTCCACCCAACCCGGCCGTTCACCGGCGCCTACCAACACGGTCGATGCTGGCCGAAAGCGGCCCGTCCGCTTCGGAGAAGGTCGGCTGGAAAAGCGGACGGGCCCCTACCGATACTTTGCAGACCCAGCGAAGGTCCGCTCCCCGACAGCTTGGTGGGCAACGATCTACGACTGGCGCGGGTGATTCAGTTGCGACCCGCTCCCCAATCATCTGCTGGTGTATGGTATTGTGCATCGTGGCCCGACCGGCGGATGCCCTTCTCGAGCTTGGCGCCTTCCACGCCCCGCAGCGACACGTTTCGCCGCCGTTCGTAGCAAGTCGGGAGCGCCCGGGCTCTGTTCGTTGCAGTCAGCCGGATGGCAGTCTCGCAACGCAGCCCTCGCTGCCCGGGACGTCACGTGCATACGCCTCGGTCAGGATCTTTCCTCGAACGCAAGGGATCGATCGAGACATCCGACGGTTG
This sequence comes from Methylobacterium sp. WL64, assembly GCF_008039945.1. NCBI lineage: Bacteria > Pseudomonadati > Pseudomonadota > Alphaproteobacteria > Hyphomicrobiales > Methylobacteriaceae > Methylobacterium > Methylobacterium sp. WL64. The sequence continues at coordinate 21,929 of NZ_VRVA01000075.1, read as the reverse complement.
TCATGTTGCACCGCAACAATCCCAGCGATCATCCGAGCAACTGCGCGTATCTCTCGCGGTCGCTCGGATCGCACGACCTGCCGCTAGGGCAGAGCGTGGGTCAATAGCCCGCGGTACAAAGGATCCTTCCATGCGCCTTGAACTCTCCCTGGCGGCTTCAGCACTCCTGCTCGGCCTCTCACAGCTTCCGGCCCGGGCCAGCTCCTGTGCCGAGCAGATTGGGACGATCGAACGCCGTCTCGACAGCGCCGGAGCTATTCACGTGGCGGGGCTCCAAGACGGGCATCCGCTCCGCAGCAGCCACTCGCCGAAGGCTCTCGCAGCGGCTCCAACTGCCGAACCCAGCGACGCGGCGATGATCCCCACGCCGGCGCACGTTGCGGACGCGAGACGACTGCTTAGCCGAGCGGTCGAGGAGGATAGCCAGGGTTATCAGCGTGCCTGCGAAGACACGATGACCCAAGCCAAGGGCATGATCGGCGCGCTGCCGTAGGGCGACGCAACTGCTCTCGCCTCTATGTCCGTCCCGCACCGACCCGACAGCATGGCTTCAAGGCGATCCGGATGATCGACGAGCATTTTCCGTACTCGACCAGGATCACACGATGACACGCCATTCCTCTGCAGGCCGTTGGCTCGGACCGACGCTACTCGGGTCCGCCGCGGCGCTCGCTGCATCGGCGCTCTACGCTGCCTCGAAGACACGTGAGGCCGAGCACCAGACCCCACCAATCGGCCAGTTCCTGACCGTCGATGGGGTGAGATTGCACTACGTCGAGCGGGGCCGCGGCGAGCCGTTGGTGCTGATCCACGGCAACGGCATGATGATCCAGGATTTCCTGGTCAGCGGCATCGTCGAGGATCTTGCCAAGCGCTACCGGGTCATCATCATCGACCGGCCCGGCTACGGCTACAGCGACCGGCCGCGTGGGCTCTGGACGCCACGCGCCCACGCCACGCTGTTCCAGAAAGCGCTTCAGCAGCTCGACGTCACGCAGGCTGTCGTGCTTGGACACTCCTGGGGTGCGCTGGTCGCAGTTGCCCTCGCGCTTCAGGCCCCGCAGCTCGTCCGTAGCCTCGTCCTGGCCTCCGGGTACTACTACCCGACGCTGCGCGCCGACGTGCTGCTCTCGTCCCCGACGGCAATCCCGGGTGTCGGCGACCTGATGCGTTACACCGTGTCGCCCGTGGTCGGTCGGATCCTGCAGCCCGCCATGATCAAGGCGATGTTCGCGCCGGCCACCGTCACAGAGCGCTTCGACCGCCAGTTCCCGAAGGCCATGATGCTGCGCCCGATACAGCTGCGTGCGTCGGCGGAAGACGCCGCTCTGATGACGCCGGTGACTGTCGAGCTTGAGAAGCACTACCGCGATCTGAAGCTCCCGGTCGTGATCATCGTCGGCGGGGACGATCAGATCGCCGACGTCGACCGCCAGTCGAAGCGCCTGCACCACGAGCTACCCAACAGTGACCTCATCGTCGTGCCAGGCATGGGCCACATGATCCAGCACCTGGCACCGATCGAGGTCATCGCCGCGATCGACCGCGCCTCAGCGGTTGTTCGCGAAGCGGCCTAACAAGCAAGCACCGCTGATCCGCCAATCGCCGACAATCATCCTGCTCTGAAGCCGCGTTGCGTATCAGCTCATGCCAGTGGAATGGACAATCTTACCCGCCAACCCGTGATCAGATCGGGTGGCGGGACTGGGCAGGTCACAAGAGAAATAGCTGGGATGAGGGTAGAGCCGAACAGCCGGTTTTGCGGGAGTTAACGATCCGGCACGGCGTAGTCTGGCAGAAGGCTTCCCGTCCGGTTTCTAGCAAAGTTGTGGCTCGAAACAGCCATGCACGCCTAACCAAGGGTTTTACCGGCGTTTGAAAGCCCGACATATTTACCCGACAAAAAATGTAAGCCGGTCTGGTCAGGCTCCGGACAGTTGGAGCGACTCGTCGGAAAAACGATCGGTTATCCGACACCGCTAAGTTATGCGCTCTGTGCAGGTGCCGCCTCCGCGAGGCGTGCCGGGCATGGATGCGGCTTGGAATGACTGGTTGGGGTGGATTGCCATCAATCCGCTTTGTGGTAGCGATCCATGGAAGCGGACACCAGCGGTGAGCCTGCTCTCGACCCATAGCAAACCCTGGGGAGGTCTGCTTCAGCGCCAGAAACCTTGAAGCATGGCGCGTACACAGGATCACTGCCGGTGTGGCATCAGGGCGCTTGTAAGCAATCTTCATACAGCGCACGGCTCAGCCATGACCACGCGGCGAACCCTCACTGTATCCATCACCGCAGAGCAGGACGCGCTTGTGCGCGCCTGTCTGAACTCGGGTCGCTACGCGAGCGCAAGCGAGGTCGTGCGGGCTGCGCTTCGCCTGCTGTCACGGGAGGAGGCGAACGCGATCCCAGCCCTGCGCTCAGAGGTCGTTGAGGTCGTGAAGGCAGCCCCGCGTGCCTGACCGCGATCACGCGCTCGGCAACCGAGAAGAGGGGGGCGTGTCCATTGATGCGCCGAACTGGTCCAGTCGGACATGGCAGGTCACCACGGACCTCCTCGTCGTCGCCAATGCCGCGGGCGTGTTCTTCCAGGTGAACCCGGCTTGGGAGGCCGTGCTCGGATGGTCCCAGGCGGAAACGGCCGAGATTTCGTTCTTGGACCTCATCCATCCCGACGACTTGCCCAAAACGCAGGCCGCCTTCGAACGGCTGCTCGCAGGTGAGCCGGTCCTACGCTTCGAGAACCGCTATCGAACCAAAGCTGGTGATTACCGTGATCTGACGTGGGTCGCTGTGCCCGAGGGCGGTCTATTTTATTGCAGTGCCCGGGATGTCTCCGAGGAGCGAGCGCAGGCCCGGGAACTCGCCAAGCTCACCCAGGAGCGTGACCGCCTTTGGCGCAACTCGCAGGACGTTCAGGTCATCATCGACGGCATGGGCGTGTTCAAAGCCATCAACCCGGCTTTCACCGCGATCCTGGGCTGGACACCTAAGGATGTGATCGGCAGGCCGGTGTTCGATTTTGTGATCCCGGACGATGAGGCGTTGACCGACCGCGCGCTTCAGCATGCGCGCGTCGAGAACCTACCGGTCGTTGAGAACCGCTACCGCCACAAGGATGGGGGCTTCCGCTGGATCTCATGGGTCGCCGCTCCCGAGGAGAAACTGATCTACGCGAGCGGACGGCACATCACAGCCGAGAAGGAGCAGGCTGAGGCTCTGAGCAGAACCGAGGCAGCCCTTCGGCAAGCTCAGAAGATGGAAGCCGTTGGGCAACTCACCGGAGGGCTGGCCCACGACTTCAACAACCTGCTGGCGGGCATCTCCGGTTCGCTGGAATTGATGCAGACCCGCATGCAGCAGGGCCGCCTCACTGACGTGGACCGCTACATGACGGCGGCCCAGGGGGCAGCGAAGCGCGCGGCGGCTCTGACGCACCGCCTGCTCGCGTTCTCGCGCCGCCAGACGCTCGATCCTAAGCCGACCAATGTCAGCCGCCTCGCGACCGGCATGCAGGATCTCATCCAGCGCACGGTTGGCCCGAACATCCCGATTGAGGTCGTCGGCGCGTCCGGCCTTTGGCCCGCTCTGGTCGATCCTTCGCAGCTTGAGAACGCGCTCCTGAACCTCTGCATCAACGCGCGCGACGCCATGCCAGACGGCGGCCGCATCACCATCGAGACCGCCAACAAGTGGCTCGATGAGCGGGCAGCCGCCAAGCAGGCCATCCCCGAGGGTCAGTACCTGTCGCTGTGTGTGACCGACACGGGTGTCGGAATGTCGCCTGAGGTGATCGCGCGGGCCTTCGAGCCGTTCTTCACCACCAAGCCGATCGGTGAGGGTACCGGGCTCGGTCTTTCGATGATCTACGGCTTTGCCCAGCAGTCGGGCGGGCAGGTACGCATCTACTCGGAGATCGGACAGGGCACGACGGTGTGCATCTACCTGCCGCGCCACTACGGCGAGGTCGAGGACGATGACGCCTTGGTGGGGGTGTCCGACCTGCCACGCTCCGAACAGGGCGAGACGGTCCTCATTGTAGACGACGAGCCGACCGTGCGCATGCTGGTCGCCGACATCCTGGAAGACCTCGGCTACACGTCGATCGAAGCGGGCGACAGCGCTGCGGGGCTCAAGGTCCTGCAATCGGATGCGCGTATCGACCTGCTGATCACGGACGTAGGTCTGCCGGGCGGCATGAACGGGCGGCAGATGGCGGACGCCGCGCGGGTCGGTCGCCCCGACCTCAAGGTGCTGTTCATCACCGGCTACGCGGAGAACGCCATTCTTGGTAACGGGCAACTCAAGCCCGGTATGGCAGTGCTGACCAAACCGTTCGCCATCGACACGATGGCAGCGCGGATCCGTTCGATGATCGAGGGCAGCAGAGAGCGAGCGCGGCACTCCTAGCCCTGCGCCTGCTTTGGTTGAGAGGTGGAGCGTCCGCTTTGGGGTGAAAGGCCAGGGTCCGGTTGCCACGCTTTGCAGAAGTTGGGATCGTCCGATTGCAAGCTGCTCGATGAAGCAATGACCTATAGCGGGACGGGCGGAAACCTGGCTCTTGCGCTTGAGCTTCCGAGTGGTGCTCAAGCACGCATTTCGGCGAAGCTCGCTAAATAATCAGGTGCTACCCTCATCCCACGGGGCACCAGATCGCCAGGGGGTGGGCGGCGCACGCATTCCTCTAAATAAACGAGCGCGTCCTCCAGCACGGCGCAGCTGAATGGCTTGGCAATCACCGCCATGGCCCCGTTGAGATCATCGGAGAGCTGCCGGTCGTTGGCTGTCATGAATGCGGCCGTGATACCGCCGACAGTTCGCACGGCGTTTGCCACGTCCAGGCCGGAAGAGCCGTCGCCCAAGCGCAGATCGATCAGGACCAGATCGGGATGGGTCTGATGGATTAGGGCGATTGCCTCGCCCGCCGTTACCGCAGTACCCACCACGATGTGACCGGCATCTTCCAACGCCATCTCGATCTGCATCAGGATGAGCGCTTCATCCTCGACAACCGCTATCCGTAATGGCTCACTCACTTTTTCTCCAAACTGCCGGCCATCTCGATTGGCAAGCAAACATTGACTGTCGTTCCAGGATTGTTTGACTGCCACGCTATACTGGCATTCAATTGACGACAGAGGGTACCTATCAAGCGTTTGCCGAACGAACGTTGTTCCATCACCTGGGCCGGCATGCCAACCCCATCGTCGGAAATTTTGATACGAAAATAGTTTTCTTCCGGTGCAACCGTTACGGACAACCGGCCCGCGTGATCTTCAGGGAATGCATGCTTGAGGGCGTTGGTGATCAGCTCGTTCATCATCAGCGCGATTGGAGGCGCCTTGGCGGCCGGGACCTCCACGGCTTCGAGGTCGAGGCGTAGGCGTATGCGTTCCTGACCCGCGCCGCGGATCAGGTCGTTGGCGAGATCGCGGGCGAACTCGGCCACGTCGAACCGCTCGACGTTGTTGGACTGGTAGAGCCGGCGGTGAACCGTGCCGAGGGCCTCGACCCGGGTCAGCATCGCCTCCATGGCGACGCGGGCGGCGGGATCGGTGATCGCCCGCGTCTGCATGGCCAGCAGGGCCGCGATCATCTGGAGGTTGTTCTTGACCCGATGATCGACCTCGTGGACCAGCATGGTCTGCGTGGCCAGGGCATCGGTCAGCTCCCGGGTCCGCCGGGCGACCTCGGCCTCGAAATGATCCTTCTCCTTCTGCACCTGCAGGTGCGCATCTACCCGATCGGTGACGTCGAGCTGCGAGGCGAAGAAGAACAGCACCTCGCCGGCCTCGTTGGCGACGGCACTGAGATACAGGGCGTTCCAGAACGACGAGCCGTCCTTACGGTAGTTCAACACGTCGATCGCGATGTCGCGCTGCGCCGCTACGGCTTCCCGGATCAGCGCCACGGCGCCCCGGTCGGTGTCGGCACCCTGGAGGAAGCGGCAGTTCTGACCCATCACCTCGTCACGGTGATACCCCGTCATTCGTAGGAAAGCGTCGTTGCAAAAGACGATCGGATTATCCGGCAGGCGTGGGTCGGTGATGATCATCGCCATGCGTGTGGCACGGACGGCTGCGGCGAACGGATCGCCTTTGCCCTGCTCGGTATCGAGGTCGCCGGTTTGGTGCCAAGTGCCGGGCTGTTCCATAAAACTGGCTTTCTTGCCCGGCGTTTGACCACCTCAAGGCATTGGTTGAACCCACCTGCGCTCCCGCAGGACATGATAACCGCTCAACGCTCCCAGGATCGCGACGCTGTCGGTCGCAACCTCAACTGTTTGAAGGTTGGAATGGGTTCAGAAAATGCGGCGGAACGTCTGCTTAGTGACGAAAGGCCAGGGTCCGCTTGCCACCCCGAGCCGAAGTTGTCTGACTGCCGACGAATGTCTCCTTTCGGGGAACGCCGACAGCCGTCTGCACGATTGGCATCGGTCGAGACCGGACGGTCCGCTTCGCGTGAGGCTATAGCAATCACCACCAATATCGGAAATTCCATCGTCTTGACGACAACGTCGCGCCCTACGTCATTCCGAGGAGGCGAAACGCTCGCGGTGGCGTTGTACCCGGTGTGCCGTGAGCCTCGGCGCAGCGTCGAGGAGTTTACGCCGCATGCCGTTGGATGAAGCCACCGCCCCACGCCCGCCAGCCCAGGTACCGCCGCCCTTGGTACCAGGGCTACGCGGCTTGCTCACCCTCGCCGTCGGCGTCGTGCTGATCGCTGCCCTTTATTTCGGACGCGAGGTGTTCATCCCGCTGGTACTGGCGGTGCTCCTCAGTTTTGTCCTCGGGACGGTCGTCAACCTACTCCGGAGGATCAAGCTCGGACGGGTTCCGTCGGTCATTGTAGCCGTCCTTCTCGCACTCGCCGTCATCGGCGGCTTTGGCGCGGTCATCGGCACACAAGTCGCCGGGCTCGCCGGCAACCTGCCGCAGTACCAAGTGACGGTGCAAAAGAAGTTCGCCGGCCTGCAGCAGGGATGGCTCGGCGAGGCCAACCGGGTCATTCAGAAGTTCAACCATCAGGTTCACGACGCGACCCAGAAGGCCGACGCCGCCGGTACGGCAGCGTCGACGGGACCGGCCGGCGACACCCCGAAGGCGCAGCTTGTGCGGGTCCAGGAGCCCGAGATCTCACCGCTGGCTCTGGCCGAAAAGGTGCTCGGTCCGATTTTCGAGCCGCTGACCACGGTCGGCATCGTGCTCGTCGTGGTCGTATTCCTACTGCTGCAGAGGGAGGACCTGCGCAACCGCATGATCCGCTTGTTCGGGTCGAGCGACCTGCACCGCACGACGGTAGCCATGGACGATGCGGCCGGTCGGCTCGGAACCTACTTCCTGGCCCAGCTCGGGATGAACGCCGCCTTCGGCATCATCATCGGTGTTGGTCTATGGCTGATCGGGGTGCCCAACCCCCTGCTGTGGGGCGTGTTCTCGGCGCTTATGCGGTTTGTGCCCTACATCGGCGCTTTCATCTCGGCTGTGTTTCCCCTCGCGCTCGCCGCCGCGGTCGACCCGGGTTGGACCATGGTCATCGCCACGGCCGCCTTGTTTCTGGTAGCCGAGCCCCTGTTCGGACAGGTGATCGAACCGCTTCTATACGGGCACTCGACCGGCCTCTCACCCTTCGCGGTGATCGTCTCGACTCTGTTCTGGGGCTTTCTGTGGGGGCCTATCGGCCTGATCCTGGCCACGCCTTTCACGGTCTGTCTCGTGGTGCTCGGTCGCCACGTCGACAGCTTGGAGTTCCTCGACATTATGCTCGGTGATCGGCCGCCACTGACGCCCGTGGAGAACTTCTATCAGCGCATGCTGGCCGGCGACCCAGATGAGGCGCGCGATCTCGGCGAAACCATGCTGAAGGAGCGTTCCCTGTCCTCTTACTACGACGAGGTTGCGCTCAAAGGCCTCCAACTGGCGGCCAACGACTATCAACGTGGGGTTGTCACGCCAGCGCAGCTGGAAAACATCCGCGCCTCGGCACGTTCCCTGGTCGAAGATTTTGAGGTGCACGAAGACGTCGAGCCTGCGGGCGACGCGAAAGCGATGAACCCGAGCGAGACCCTGACCTTAGCTGAGCGAGCCCATCCCAGAAATGAAGCCGTGCCCGGGCAAGCGTCACCGCAAGAGGCGCTTCCCGAAGCTTGGAAAGGGGAGACGCCCGTGCTGTGTGTGGCAGGACGCGGCCCCCTCGACGAGGCCTCCTCGGCTATGCTGGCCCAACTGCTGCGCAAGCATGGACTTGGAGCACGGGTCGCCGGTTACGAGGCTGTTTCACGCGACCGCATCCGCGATCTCGATCTGACCGGCGTGGCGATGGTGTGCATCTCCTACCTCGACATCACCGGCAACCCAGCACACCTGCGCTACCTGCTGGAGCGGCTGAAGCGACGCGCACCGGACGTTCCGGTCCTAGTCGGCCTCTGGCCGGTGGGCGAGAAGGTACTCACCGATGCCAGCGTTGGACGCCAGGTCGGGGCTGATGCCTATGCGTCCTCGCTCCGGCAGGCCGTGGAGACTTGCCTGGCCGCTGCCAGTGCAACTCAGGAAAGTACCGCCCAAGCGGCATAGGATTTAGGCGACAACGCTCGTCTCCATCGTGGGCTGACACCTTCGCAGGTCGCTGCGATCTGCGCCCCAAGCTGGCGTGTTTAGCTACGCCCTTAGAGGTAGATAGCTAGCCGCGCTCGTGTCGCCTCTGAGATGCCTTCTAGCCGATCAGCCAATGCCTCCGGTCCGGCGCGATAGAGTACGCGTCCGGTGAGGACCGCCTTGTGTGATGGTCGGGTCGGGCTGAGGTCATAGGAGTAATCCTAGGACTTTGAGCATGACGCGGTCGGGCATCGAACTGGTGAGGTCGGAGCGGCGGCGACGCTGGATGCGGGCGGAGAAAGAGCGGCTTGTGGCCGCCTCGTTCGAGCCGGGCGTGTCGGCCTCGAATGTCGCTCGCGAAGCAGGTCTTCACGTCAGCCAGCTGTTTCAGTGGCGCAAGCTGCTCTGCGAGCGTGTCGTGCCGCCGGCCCCGGTTCCGTCGCTCTTGCCCGTTGCGATCGTCCCCGCGCCATCCTCGACGCCTGTCGAACCGAGACCGAGGCGGCCCCGGACCCGTCGGCTTAACGGGGTGATCGAGATCGAACTTGCCGACGGTCGCCGTCTCACCGTCGGCCGGGATGTCGATGCCGCGGCGCTGCGTCGGGTGCTCGATGCCCTGGAGGGCCGATGATCCCGCTGCCGGCCAACGTGCGGGTCTGGCTGGCCACCGGCCACACTGACATGCGCAAGGGCTTCTCCAGTCTGGGGCTGATCGTCCAGGAGACGCTGAAGCGCGATCCCCATTCCGGGCACCTGTTCGTCTTCCGCGGCCGGCGCGGCGACCTGATCAAGGTGATCTGGCATGATGGCCAGGGCGCGTGCCTGTACACCAAGCGGCTCGACCGCGGCCGTTTCCTGTGGCCGTCGGTGGCTGACGAAGCCGTGACGATCTCGACGGCGCAACTTGGCTACCTGCTCTCGGGCATCGACTGGCGGATGCCGCAGGAGAGCTGGCGTCCTGGCTCTCTCGGGTGAGGATAACGCGTTACAAAGGCTGAGGAATATGCTCTTCTGTTGGCGTGCCGAACGCGCCCGAGCCCCCGCCGCTTCCCACCGATCTCGCTGCCGCCCATGCCATGATCCTGGCCGAGCGGGCGGCGCGGCTCGTGTCCGAGATCGCGGTCGAACGGCTGAAGCTAGAAGTCGCCCGGCTGCGACGGGAGCGCTTCGGGGCCTCCTCGGAACGCAGCGCCCGGATCGACCAGCTCGAACTCGCCCTGGAGGATCTGGAGGGGACGCTGGCCGAGACGGAGGCGCAGGCGGCTGCCGAGCCCGAGGCGTGTGCCACCACGGCATCCCCCCGGCGCAAGCCCGCCCGCCGGCCCCTGCCCGAGCATCTGCCGCGCGAGCGCGTCGTCCATCCCGGACCGACCACGTGCGCCTGCTGCGGCGGGACGCGGCTTCGCCCGATCGGCGAGGACAGCACCGAGACCCTGGAGCGGATCCCGGCACGCTGGGTGGTGATCCAGCACGTGCGCGAGCGCTTCTCCTGCCGCGACTGCGAGACCATCGCGCAGAATCCGGCCCCCTTCCATCCGATCCCGCGGGGCCGGGCCGGGCCGAACCTCCTGGCCGAGGTGATGATGGCCAAGTTCGGCCTTCACCTGCCACTGCATCGCCAGAGCCAGCGCTTTGCCCACGAAGGCGTGCCGATCGACGTCTCGACCCTGGCCAGTTGGGTCGGGGCCGTCACCACCGCTCTGTCGCCCCTCGTCGCCCGGATCGAGGCCCATGTCCGGGCGGCCGAGCGCCTCCATCTCGACGACACGCCGGTGCCGGTCCTGGCCAAGGGGAAGACTCGCACCGGCCGGCTCTGGACGGTGGTGCGCGACGACCGCCCCTTCGGCGGACCCGCGCCGCCGGCCGCGGCCTACTTCTACTCCCCCGACCGCTCCGGCACGCATGCCGAGACCTAGCTCGGCGACGTCCACGGCATCATGCAGGCGGACGCCTTCTCGGGGTTCGGCCGGCTGTAAGAACCCGGCCGCAAACCAGGTCCGATCCGCGAGGCAGCCTGCTGGGCGCATGCAAGACGCAAGTTCTTCGAACTGGCCGATCTGAGACAAGCTCCGATCGCCATCGAGGCGGTAACGCGGATCGATGCGATCTTCGCCATCGACCGCGCTGCCAACGGCCTTGAGCCGGATGAACGCCGGGCGCATCGACAAGCCCGCTCGGCTGCCCTCGTCGCCGACCTGGAGGCTTGGCTGCGGGAGAACCGTGCCAAGCTCTCAGCCAAGGCTCCGACAGCCGCGGCGATCGATGACATGCTCAAGCGCTGGAGCGCCTTCAACCGATTCCTCGACGACGGACGCGTCTGCCTCTCCAACAATACCACCGAACGCGCCATCCGTCCCATCGCGGTGGGACGCAACTGGACCTTCGCCGGCCCGGATACCGGCGGCCATCGCACCGCGGCGCTCTACACGCTGATCGAAACCGCCAAGCTCAATCGCATCGACCCGCAGGCGTGGCTCGCCGACATCCTCGCGCGGCTACCCGACCATCCCGCACGGCGCATCGACGATCTGCTCCCCTGGAACTGGACCCAGCCTCGGCCCCGGAAGATCGCAGCCTGACACCTCGTCGGAAGCACAACCGCGGCCTTCACCGCAGGCGTACGCGATAGAGGCGACTGAGCGTGTCGATTGGTACTGGACAATCGCCGGCCGGATCTTCGGCATTAATGGGGAAGGCTCGGTTCACGGCGGCCCCTATAGGCTGACCTTAGCCACCACTAAGGTGCCGGGCGCATAATTGATAAGACACTAATCCGAACCTGGATGCCCAGCGTAATGGTGCCACCATCTCACTGCGGTTTCGGCTCGGTCATCGACGGCTGCGCAGGTGCTGCGGGCACAGGCTGTTCGGACACCTGCTTGCGGGCATCAGCGAGGCCACCCTGCACGCTCGCTAATTCCTGACGCGCGGCCTTCAACTTCTCGTCCAAGTCAGACAGCTCCTTGTTGCGAGCTGACAGGTTCTCGGTCAGCGATGCGAGTTGCGCCTGAGCATCAGCCTGCCGCTTCTGCAGAGCTTCCACCGCAGTATTTAACCCGTCTCGGCTGTCCTGTAGCTTCTTGACTGTTGCCTCAGCTTGGCTGCGCTCACCGGCGACGCGATCCCGGTCCGCCTGAGCAGTGGCCACATCCTTCTGTGCTGACGCGAGGCTATCCTTTGCCTGCTGAAGCTGCTGGCTGGTTCGGTCGACGTCTGCCGTCAGCCTGTCTCGGTTGGCGCTCAAGCTGCTGATGGCCTGCTCAAGATCGGTGCTTTGCTTTGATGCCTTTTCTGTCTCAACCTTCGCGTCCGAGAGGGCCTTCTGCGCAGTTGCTGCCCCCTCGCGAGCCGTCTGCTGGCTCTGCTCGGCCTGGGCGAGCTGAGCTGATTTCGCGGCGCTCTCCTGTGTCAGGGCCGCGAGGTCACTGCGCATCTTGGCCTCCTGCTTGCGAGCTTCCTCGAGCCGAGCTCCGACATCCGCAAGATCCTGGGTACGGGCCTTGGCGGCCTGATCCGCCTTGTCCGCCGCCTCACGGAGCGGCACGATTTTCTGCTCGCCTTGCTGAATCTGTCCCTACAGATCGTTGAGGCGCTGCGTCTGCGCCTGCTGCTCCTTAGTCGCCTCGCCTGTCTTCTCCTCGGCCGCCTGCTGCTCCTGACGCAGTGCTGCAAGGCGGCTCTGAACCTGCTCGATGTCCTGATTGGCTTGACGGCCCTGCTGTTCGGTTGTCGCGATCTTGGCTTGCAAAGCCGACAGGGTGCCGGTGGCCAGACGCTGCTGCGCCAACTCGTTTTGTAGGTTGGCCTGCTCCGTTCGGAGCGAGCTCATCTGCTGCTCGAAGGCTCTTCGGTGCTTGGCGTGAACGGCGGTAACGACGAGCAACCAGACCAGCAGCACGGCCGCCACAACGGCGAAGCTGAAAGCTACGGGTCGACGCAGTTCAGACCGGACATCGATCGCCATGGTTCACCCGCATGTTGCCGAAGACGCGGGGCTTAAACGCTGATGGGCGGCTGGAAGGTCCGGTCAGCCTAGGCGACATTCTTCGGCGGCGGTACTGTTATGCCGCTGGCCGCGGGCGATGGCACCGCGTGCAGCGGTCGTACCAGGCCGGATAGGCGCTCTGAACGGCGCGAGCGCTCTAGGTTCACGAGCGCCTGCAACTCCGGCTCTGCGAGATCGAGGAGCTTGGCATCGCGCCAGCGCTGCTTCATCGCTCCACGTCGGCCGAACCAACGACGGTTCTCGTCCTCGACCAGCAGGACGAGTTTGCCCGTCCATGTCCGTCGAAACCAGAACCGACCCGTCAGAGCCATAGCTGCCTCGCCAATATGCCCGCCCGACCAAGTCAGCTGAGGCGTATTGAAGACGATATCAGACCGGCGTCGTCGTAGCCGCAACACTCCAGGTTAAAGACGTCTACGGAAGGTGCGTCCGCTACAGGAACCCGCTCCCCGAATGACCCTTAAAGGCGTTCGCCCGTCGAATGTATCCGACGACGGTGCGCGGATCCCGGTGGCCGGACTGGTCCATGATCCGGGCGAGATCTGCCCCGCGCTTGGCTGCTGTGGTGATGTAGCCGGCCCGTAGGGAGTGGGCACCTTCGGTTTTTTCGGCCAGTTGCTCGACAAGGTCTGAGTCCCATCGGCAGTAAAGCCCCGGACCGACGGTATCCCGGGCGATCGCTACGGCAGGCGGCGGCGGGTTGTATTCCCAGGGCAGCGGGGATCAGCTTGGGCGCAGTGAGCTGCGCTGGCGATGCTGCCAGGTAGCTGGGGTCGGATTGTGGATAGGCGAGGCTGACGGTTCCAAGCGCGCGGCCCCGTGCAATTGGCTGGGCAGCGCGGCGCGATTGACTTCGTCGATACGGACTATTGACCGTATCTGTTTGAATGATGGTGCAGTGCAGCGCACACTCCCTTTCGAAGCGGGGATCAACCCCGAACCACCAGAGGGACCAACATCATGACCGTTCGCACCTTCGTTCTCGCCGCTCTTGCCGTCATTCCGATGATCAGTACCGCTCTGGCGGACGAGCGCGTTCACCTGACGCCGCCGCTCTACCGCGAGCAGGCTCGCGTGACGGCCACCGTCCACTCAGCTTCCGAAATGACGACCACGCCGCGCATCGTCCCAGCGGTTGATCTGTCCCAGCCCCTCCCCGAGGTGACTGGGTCGCTGGCCCGCTAATTGAGCTGACGAACTTCTGCCGAGCCGAGTTTGGCCCGGTGGAACGCGTCGCCCTCAAGCACCCCGCATTGTCACCGACCCATCGTTGGGATCGACCGCCTCGACCCGCGGACTGGAGAGTCCCATCACACCGGCTGTGTTGTCGAGCGCACGATTACAGGCAGTAGCCAGAGTCTTGCTGGACCGGGTTGGCATTGCGAACAGGATTTCGCGCAGCAAGCGTGCTACGACGGTCTCCCGTGCCAGGTCATCGAAGCCAGCATCATTGCACTCGCGTTCGACGGCCGAGACGACGTTTTCGGCGATAATGTGCGCGGCACTCTCAAGGGTGGGACTGTTAAGCATGGCAACACCTCGATGACTGACATCCGGTTCTAATAGCGCCTTGTTATCAGTTTTCATCCAAATAATGTTACTTCGGTCGGCTTACATTCACAGGAACCCGCTCCCCAAGTGCCCTTTGAAGGCGTTCGCCCGTTGGATGTAGCCGACCACCGTCCGGGGATCCCGATGCCCAGACTGGTCCATGATCGGGGCAAGGTCGGCCCCGCGATCGGCTGCGGTCGTGATGTAGCCGGCCCGCAGGCTGTCCGCCCCGAAGGTCGAGGCATCGAGGCCCGCGGCCGTGTGACGTCCCCCCATCGCTTTGGTCCGGCTTGAGTGTGAGTTTTCCGATTTTGTGAGACCCTGACGGGAGGAGCAGAGCCGTGAAGAAGAGCAGGTTCACCGAGGAGCAGATTGCCTTCGCGCTGAAGCAGGTCGAGACCGGGACACCGGTCGCGGAAGTGCTGCGCCGGATGGGCGTTTCCGAGCGGACATTCTACCGCTGGAAGAAGCTCTACGGGGGCTTGGGCACGGGCGAGTTGCGGCGGCTGAAGCAGCTCGAGGACGAGAACCGCAAGCTCAAACAGCTCGTGGCCGATCTGAGCCTCGACAAGCACATCCTGCAGGACACGCTCGCAAAAAAGCTCTGACGCCTGCTCGGCGACGCGAGCTCGTGCACCAGGTTCGGGAGGCGCACGGGGTGAGCGAGCGGCGCGGCTGCGTCGCGCTCGGCGTCGGCCGGTCGAGCATCCGCTATCGCTCGACCAAGCCCGATCAGGCACCGCTGCGGATGCGCATTTGTGATCTGGCTAAGAGCCGGGTGCGCTACGGCTACTTCCGGATCTACATCCTGCTGCACCGGGAAGGTTGGCGGGTGAACCATAAGAGGGTCCACCGCCTCTACCGGGACGAGGGGCTGAGCCTGCGGCTCAAGCGGCCGCGCCGACACGTCAGTGCGGCACATCGTGAGCGTCAGCCTGCCGCGCTCCGACCGAACGAGCGCTGGTCGATGGACTTCGTCTCCGACGCGCTGTTCGACGGCCGCCGGCTGCGGGCTCTGACGGTCGTCGATGCGTTCACGCGCGAGGCCCTGGCGATCGAGGTCGACCATGGCATCAAAGGCGAGCAGGTCGTGGCTGTCGTCGGCCGCTTGGCGCTGTTGCGCGGAACTCCGCGCACAATTCAGGTCGATAATGGGCCCGAGTTCGTCTCGAAAGCACTCGACCGCTGGGCCTACGAGAACGGCGTAACATTGGACTTCTCGCGCCCCGGCAAGCCGAGCGACAACGCGCTGGTCGAGTCGTTCAACGGCCGGCTGCGCGACGAGTGCCTGAACGGGAACTGGTTCTTGTCGTTGGCCGACGCAAGGAGCAAGATCGAGACGTGGCGGCGGCACTACAACGAGAGCCGTCCTCACACCGCCCTGGGGTGGCGAACGCCCCAGGAATTCGCCCTGGCGGCGGCCCTGCAGGCCGCCGAAAGAGATCCGGAAGCTCACCTTACGGTCGGACCAAAATCCGGGGGACTCTCAGCACGGCCAAGGTCATCTCATCGTCGTGGCACAGGCATAGGGGACGCGTCCTCCCACCTTTGCAACCCGATGGGGACCGGTGGTCGATTGGTCTGACTACCTTGATGAGAACCGCCCGGTGACCGCCGATCAAAGCTGGATGCGGATGTACATCGCCGCGGGGCTGATCGGCATGGGGACACTCGGCGTGATCGGCGGGATGCTCCACATCCTTCCGGCTTGACCCTGATTAGCGGGCTGGGGCGGGAAGCCACTACCCGCGCAGCAACCTTCCGCTCCTGGCTCAGCGCGCAGTAGCGCTCAATTCAAATTATGCTGCGACCGCTTCCGGATGATTAGGTCGTCGAAATAGTCCAGAGATATGCGTTCGCCATGTCGTGGCTGGACGGTAGCACCGGGCACGATCCTTATGAGAGCTCCTAAAGGCTTCGCCGAGTTTTCCTCGCGCGTTGCGCGAGCCGCAGGCAGGCCGCTCACTTTCGCGATGAGCATCGCGATCATCCTGGCTTGGGCGGTCTGTGGTCCGGTTTTCGGCTTCTCGGACACGTGGCAGTTGGTGATCAACACCAGCACCACCATCGTCACGTTCTTGATGGTTTTTCTGATCCAGAACACCCAGAACCGCGATGGGGCAGCGATCCAGGCCAAGCTCGATGAATTGATCCGAGCGAGCGCTGCGCACAACCGCTACATCGGCATCGAGGGGCTGACCGAGGAGGAACTTGACGATTTGCGTGCTCGCTGCGCGAGCCGCGCAGAGCGGGACATGCCCGCAGAGTTGCTCGACGCGGCAGATAGGGCGGAGGACGAGGCCGATCAGAAGGCGCGCGCCGCCGCGCATCGGATAGCTGGGACGCCGACCTACCCAAGCTGAGGCCACGCGTCTCAGAGACATCACTCGGGCAGGATACGGCACCGGCAAAATGCCTTTGAAACTGATCGGCCCCCACAGGGTGGTCGGTGGCACGCACTGGCAGGTGGGATTGCTCGACGAGTCGGATGATCTCCAGCTTCTCGGGGGCCGGGTACCTCATGCCTCGTCGCCCCCAACCCCGCTCATGCTTATGGGATGGCCCGCCCCTCACCGAACCGTTGGTGGCATGCTGCTGCCTTGGAGGAATGGAGGGATCGGGAATGGCAAAGAGTTCGGTCGCCGTGCTGGGTATCGATCTTGGCAAAAACAGCTGTAGCCTGGTTGGCTTCGACCCAGCCGGTACGGTGGTTCTGCGTCGTCGCGCACGGCGTGAGACGATCGTCGGCCTCACGGCCAAGCTGCCCGCTTGTGTCGTCGCAATGGAGGCCTGCTGCGGCGCCCATCACCTTGGGCGGCTGCTGGCCGCGCAGGGACATACCATCCGACTGATGTCGCCCGAGTATGTCCGCCCCTACGTCAAGGCGCAGAAGAACGACGACCGTGATGCCGAAGCGATCGCCGAGGCCGCCACACGTCCGACGATGCGCTTCGTGCCCCTCAAGGCGCAGGAGCAACTCGACATGCAGAGCCTGCACCGGGTCCGGTCTCGGCTGGTCGGCATGCGCACCATGCTCATGAACCAGCTCCGCGCGATCCTGCTGGAGCGCGGTCTCGTTTTCCCGCAAGGCCGCCGCAAGTTCGAGACGGCGGTCGGCATTCTCGTGACGGATCCCCCGGCGCAGATTGGCGCGCGTATCCAAGCTCTCGTCGCCGAGATCCGTGAGGAGTGGGCGAGCCTCGACGGCCGTATCGAAGCTCTCGACCGAGAGTTCGTGGCGCATGCCCGCTCCGACGAGGCGGCACGTCGCCTGGTGTCGATCCCAGGCGTCGGGCCGATGACGGCCACGGCCTTGCGCGCGGCCGTCGATGACGGAAGCGCCTTCGCGTCCGCGCGCGACCTGCCGGCCTGGCTTGGCCTCGTGCCCCGACAGCATACGACCGGCGGCAAGCCGAAGCTGCTCGGCATCAGCAAGAGGGGTAACGCCTATCTGCGTGGGCTCTTCATCCATGGAGCGCGCGCAGCGCTGGCCTCACTGTCCAAGGTTGAGGATGCGACCGGCCGATGGTTGCGCGGTCTGCTGGCGCGGGCGCACTACAACGTCGTGGTCGTCGCGCTCGCCGCCAAGCTCGCGCGGATCGCTTGGGCGACGCTGCGCAAAGGAGTGAGCTTCGAGCGGCAGCCGGAGCCGGCCCTCGCATAGGGCATCAAAAGAGGTTGACCTGAGGCGGAGCGCGATCGCTCGGCCCGGGTCCACGAGGTCTGCGGGAGGACAGTGAAGATGGCCTGACGGTCGAGCGGCGTTCCGGAAGCCTGGCAAAAAAAGCGGCCCCCGAGGCCGAATTGCTTATGAGGCCCGGGACGTGCGGCTCTCCATCTTGGCGGCAGCCACCGTGCCGACATGCCGGATACGTTTGTGCAGACCGGTCACAGGCACCTTCATTGACGACCTTGCAGACGGGGCAGGCCATACGTTTTTTTAAGCAGACGGTTCTCCAGGACGAGATCAGCTACGACCTCCTTCAGCGCCCCCGCTTCGCGACGGAGATCCCGCACCTCATCCGTGGTGGCAGCACGAGACGTGTCGCCGGACAGGCGCTTCTTGCCAGCCTCCAGGAACTCCTTGGACCAGCCGTCGTACATCGAGGCGGCGATCCCCTCACGTCGGCACAACTCGGCGATGCTGTCCTCGCCACGCAAGCCTTCCAGCACCACACGGATCTTCTCCTCGGACGAGAACTGCCGACGTGTGGCCCGACGGATGTCCTTGATCACTGCTTCTGCCGGCTTCTTGGCCGGTCCGGATGTCTGCTTCATCTTCGCTCCTCAGGGGCTACGATGAACCAGTCATCCTCCGTTCGTGAAGACCCTCAATCTGTCCCATAGGTGCTGACGTCGGACAGTGAGCAGTCAGAGTAGGAAGTACGTAAAGGCTCACTTAGGAACCCGCTTAGCTAGGGAAAGACTGCTGATGTAGATAACTCTGCGGTGCAACCTGTAATGTCCGAACCGATCACGATTTGCGGCCGTTTCTTAGGTTCGCTCGGCTGCGGCCTGTATAAGAGCTAGAAGGCGACGCCGCATCTCTGGATCTCGAATGCCCCTGTAGGCTTGTAGAAGCGTCTCGCATTCGCTCTCGATGACGTTGCTATCCGAGCGGGCGTCGGATGGGGAGATCGCGTTGGGTGGGTTGTACAGCGTAGACGCCGGCACCTGAAGAGCTTGAGCGATGCGCTTTATGAGCAGGCGCCCACCCAGGTCGGCACAGGGTGCGTGCCGAACAAGGATATCGTCTTCCGGCCTCTCCTCTGACGAGGACGGATTTGAGAGCGGCGGCTTCGATCCCATCGCAGGTTCCATCCAGGCGCATGAGCCGCCCCTTAGTTGCATTCATAATACCGTTTACCCGCATAAGCAGCGTCAAACACGCAACAGTTGTTTTTTAGGGAATTCACGTCCTTGTGATTGTGATCCGCGGTCAATAATCTGGATCAATTCCATGACCAATGCGGATTTCGTGGTGCCAAAGCTCAAGCCTTTCAGCGGCCAGACCACCCCAGAAGCGTTTCAGCACGCGCTTGATGCGCTCGATGTGATTGGCCGCTGGGAGTGGGACGCGACCACTGACCGGGCGCGTGTAGATGGGTTCGTGGCCCTGCTGTTCGATGTCGATCCCGAAAAGGCCGAGGACGGCGTACCGCTCTCGATCTTCATCGACGGCATCCACGCCGAGGATCGCGAGCGTGTTCTTGCCCTGATCCGACGCAGCGCGCAGGAGGGCAGCACGCACCTTACCGAGTATCGGGTGATTTCAGCGGACCGCCAGACGCGTTGGGTGCTGGCGCGTGGTCGCTTCCATAATGATCACTCCGGCAAAGCCTTGGGTGGAAGCGGCATCCTCGTGGACATCACCCAGATGCGGATGTTCGAGGGCACGTTCAACGAGGTTGAGACTTACCCAGGCGAGGCCGCGCTGGATCGAGCGGCTGAACACGCCATCGCCGCGCAGCAGGCGATCGTGGAGTTGCAGGCCCCAAAGCTGAAGGCTCACGCAGACGCGTTACTGTGTTGGAGCTTGGTCGGAGGCTTGCCGAGCAGGAAGTCCAAGACCGGCGCAGACGCATGAACTGAGCGAAAGTACCGCTGCCTGATCTTATCATAGGCTGCGGGGCTTGCTGCCGCTCCGCGCAGCGAGGGCGCTGGGTACGTGACGCAGCCCGAACTGCATCCACCGCGACGAACGTCCGCACCCCCCCTTCTCGGACATTCGTCCTATCGTCTCGCCTGTATTAAAATCGATGGTTTTCCCGACATGCGCAACCGATAGCCTCGGCCCATTGCAGAAGCCGGGAACGTCCGCTTGCGGGTCACTCGGCGAGGCAGTGATCTACGGCCGGAAGGGGTGGATTTGCGATGGTCCGCTTCCGGACGAGGGATCGGCAAAGTTGACATTCGTCGAATGGAGCGTTCTGAGCGATATCCACCTGTCCGCTCTCTAAGAGCGAAACGAAGAAGCGGACGCGGAGGCTCGGCGGGTGTCGAGCTGAAGCGGTCCTTCACCGCAGCCTGTATGGATAAATCCGGTTGCAAACGACTTCCCAACCGTCTCGATGGGCGGCTGCGTACGGTGGCCTACTTATCCTTCAGACTGCAGCGGCCTCCTGCCTCTTGTGGATCATGCTGCCGATCTTTCGACGGATGATCTCTCGCCTCGGGGAACCGCTGGATCTCGAACTCTGGCGCCTTGTGACCGTCATCGGGTGCGTCACCGTCATGCAATCCTGCTATTGGATCAGAATTCAGCGAGTCCCGATCTATATTCCGTTCCGCAACGTAGTTGTCGGGCATCTGCTGCTGTTTGCCAGTCGAGCCAGCTTCTTTTTTGGCGGGGCGTTCTTCTCGGTGATTTTCTTTCGGCATGTGCCTGAACTCAGCGCGCTCCCGCCCCTGGGCCAAGGTTTTGCGAAGGCGCTTGCCGTCCTAGCGATCCTATTCTCCCTGTTCTGCTACTCGCTTGAACTGGAGCGGCTTGGGAAGGCCGTCGAGGGGCTTTCGACCGACGTTCGGTAGATGCGTTGGCTCGGGTCGCATCGCATTGCGTGCTCGGCTTAAGCAAGACCCTATTTGAGCCTGGACTTTGAGGGAGCTCTGACGGTGGTAGGGTCACCGAGCCGCTTTTCGATGGTCGCGCGCAGTTGCGCGATGATCCGCTCGATGAGTTGAAAATGATCGGGTTCGATTTCGTCTGCCGCGAGCCGTTCGAGGAGCCATTCAGTGATGCGTTCAAGCTCCGCATCGGCCATCACGAGCTCATCCGCCGTACCGCTCTTGGCGAGCGTCGCGAGTTCGACCACCCTGCAAAGTTTCGCCCGGGCCTCGTTGTTGCGGCGTCGCCTGCTTCTAGAGGCGATCCAGCCCACGAGGGGGGCGAAGATGGCGACGACCATGACGGCCAGCCAATAGTAGTTGACCGTCTGATCCAGCAGGCTTTCCTGTTCGCCGTCCAGATAGGCAACCGTTCCGGGGTGAACGGGCAGCAGCGAGGACCGCTCGGTGTCGGGCGCTTCCATATGGACCGCCGCCGGTAGCGCGATGACGAGCTTCGCCTTTGTCGTCATCAAAAGACGCGTGAGTTCGCCGGCCACACGGTCCGGCAACGTGGCACGCGATACCAGGAGGATGCGAACCGCGAAGGTGTGGATCGTTTCCTCGGGTTCGGTCGGCGTACCCCCGAAGGTCCCCTGCTTGATTTCGACCGACGAGTAGGAAGGCCATCGGGCGACGATGGCGTCCGCTTCCGCTATGTCGAGGTAGGACGGCTTCGCCTTGAAGCTCTTCCGGATGCTGGCAAAGGCGTCCGGGATCGGCCCAAGACCAAGCGGCCCGGCTGCGATGGCGGCGGCAGCGCGCTTCGCCTTCAGCGCGGGTCCGAATTCCGTCCGCGACATCTCCATCAGGTCTGCGGTGCGTAGGCCGTAGAATTCGGTAAAAGATTTGAGGAGGCCTGGATCAAACCCCTTAGCCACGGCGAGCTTCTTGCCCGCGAGTTCGCTCACGCTGTCGATCTTCGCCCCCGGCGGCAGAAGTGTGTTTCGGCGTGCAACCTTGGTTCTTCCGCACTTTCGGTGCTGAAGGTTTGGCATCCGATCAAGCTTTGCCGATCCCGGCTCATGCAGGATGCAGGACGCGTTTGCGCAGGAGATCGAAACCGGCGCGACCGTACATGCTCCGCTTGATCAGCTTGAGGCGGTTGACCTGCCCCTCGACGGGGCCGTTGCTCCAGGGCTCGACGATGGCGGCGCGCACGGCTGGCTCGTCC
>NZ_VRVA01000074.1:0-28034 GCF_008039945.1 Methylobacterium sp. WL64 | reverse complement strand
CACAAAACCGGACCCCGCCCATGATCGCCGTCGATGACGGGGTGCCGGCGCCGCTCGGCGCGCATTTCGATGGGCGCGGGGTCAACTTCGCCCTGTTCTCCGAGCACGCCACCGCGGTGGACATCTGCCTGTTCGAGCCGGGGGAGCGGCACGAGACCCGCACGGTCCGGCTGCCCTGCCGCACCGACGACGTCTGGCACGGCTACCTGCGCGGGGTGCTGCCGGGCCAGCTCTACGGCTACCGGGTGCACGGCCCCTGGGATCCGGCGAACGGCCACCGGTTCAACGCCTCGAAGCTGGTGCTCGACCCCTATGCCAGGGAGATCCGGGGCCGGATCCGCTGGCACGACGCGCTCTACGGCCACCGCCGGGGAAACGAGAGCCGGATCGACCGGCGGGACAGCGCGGTCTACATGCCCAAGGGGGTGGTCACGGCCCCGGAGGTGCCCGACCTCGCCCTCGCCCCGCTGCGCCGGCCGCTCACCGAGACCGTGGTGTACGAGGCGCACGTCAAGGCGCTGACCCGCACCCATCCCGCCATCCCGGAAGCGGAGCGCGGCACCTACGCGGCGCTCGCCCATCCGGCGATCATCGAGCACCTGGTCAAGCTCGGGGTCACCGCCCTGGAGCTGCTGCCGATCCAGGCCTTCGCGGACGACCGCTTTCTGGTCGAGAAGGGGCTCGTCAATTTCTGGGGCTATCAGCCCCTGGGCTACTTCGCCCCGGATCCGCGCTACCTCGGGGAGGGCGGGCTCGGCGGCCTCAAGGCGGCGATCCGCGAGCTGAACGCCGCCGGGATCGAGACCTGGCTCGACGTCGTCTACAACCACACCGCCGAGGGCGACCACAGCGGCCCGACCCTGTCGTTCCGCGGCATCGACAATGCCAGCTACTACAAGCTCGACCCCGCGGACCGGCGCCGGACGATCGATTGCACCGGCTGCGGCAACACCCTCGATGCGAGCCACCCGCGGGTGATGCAGCTGGTGCTCGATTCCCTGCGCCACTGGGTCACCGCCTACGGCATCGCCGGCTTCCGGTTCGACCTCGCCACCAGCCTTGGGCGCGCGCCGCTCGCCTTCACCCCGCAGGCGGCGTTCTTCCAGGCGGTGGCGCAGGATCCGGTGCTCGCCCGGGTCAAGATGGTGGCCGAGCCCTGGGACATCGGGGAGGGCGGCTACCAGCTCGGCGGCTACCCGCGCGGCTGGAGCGAGTGGAACGACAAGTTCCGCGACGCGGCCCGGGGCTTCTGGAAGGGCGATTCCGGCACCCTGGCGAAATTGACCCAGGGGCTGACCGGCTCGCGCGAGGTGTTCGCCCCGTCCCGGCGCTCGCCGCTGGCCAGCGTCAACTTCATCGCCAGCCACGACGGCTACACCCTGGCCGACACGGTGGCCTACGAGCAGAAGCACAACGCGGCCAACGGCGAGGACAACCGCGACGGCCACGGCCACAACGTCAGCTGCAATTACGGCGTCGAGGGCGACACCGACGACGTGGGCATCCTGGGCGCCCGCGCCCGCCAGAAGCGCAACATGCTGGCCACCGTGATGCTGGCCCAGGGCGTGCCGATGCTGCTGATGGGCGACGAGCGCTCCCGCAGCCAGGGCGGCAACAACAACGCCTACGCCCAGGACAACCCGATCAGCTGGATGGACTGGACCAGCGACCCGGACCCGCAGCTCACCGGCTTCGTGGCGAACCTCCTGGCCCTGCGCCGGGCCCAGCCGGCCCTGCGGCGGCGGACCTTCTTCACCGGCGTCCCGGCCACCCCCGAGGCGCCCCTCCGGGACGTGCACTGGCTCGCCCCCGAGGGCACCGAGATGGAGAACCATCACTGGGCCGACGACGGCCTGCAGGTGTTCGGCATGCAGATCGGCAACGACGGGGACGGCGACCGCCTGCTGCTGCTGTTCAACGCCGGGGTG
Source organism: Methylobacterium sp. WL64 (assembly GCF_008039945.1). NCBI lineage: Bacteria > Pseudomonadati > Pseudomonadota > Alphaproteobacteria > Hyphomicrobiales > Methylobacteriaceae > Methylobacterium > Methylobacterium sp. WL64. The sequence goes on along the minus strand of NZ_VRVA01000074.1, from coordinate 26,106 downwards.
GAGCCCCTCGACTTCCGCCTCGCCCCGGTGATCGGCGGCCCCTGGCAGCCGGCCTTCGACACCGGCGAGGCCGCCGGCACGGTCCCGCCGGGCGCCCCGTCCTACGGGCCGGACGCGCCGGTGCCGCTGCCGGGCCGCTCGGTGCTGGTGCTCACCGCGGCGGGCGTGGGGGCGGGGGTGTCGAGCGGTTGGGTGCCGAGGGGTTGAGAGCAGGCCCCAGTTCGAGCCGGTCGAAGCGAGATGATTGCGCGCGGGGGTCCTGCGCGTTACGTTGCCTGATCATACGATTTGTTGAACGTCATCGGAGCATCGCCATGGCTGGAGATCGTTCGCAGCCGAGGCAGGCCTCAGGGACTGAGACAGCCCTTGCCCCTTCCGTTACCGCTGTCATGGCCCGCGCGCAGGAAAGCGGGCTGACCCGGGGCAAGGCCAGCCGGATCTCCGGACGCGTCGCGCCGGAATTGATCGAACGCGCCAAGGCCCGGACGGGGCTTCACTCCGATACCGCGCTGATCGAGTTCGCGCTCGCCAACATCGCCATCGAGGATGGCTTCGTGGACGTATTCCGCACGCTGCGGGCCTCGGTCGACCCGGAACTCGACCTGAGCTTCTAGCGAGTGGCCTTCACCTTCAAGGCTGCGGAACGGCTGCGTCGGCAGGCACCGAAGACGGCGTTGCAGCGCCGGGACGATACCGCACTGCCCTTCCTGGAGGGGCAGGCGCAGGCGGGCCGTCCCCTCCTGCTCGATACCTGCGTCTACATCGACCAGATGCAGGGGCGGGCGCCGCCCCTGGTCGAGGATCTCCTCGGCATCCGGATCGTGAACCACAGCACTGTCGTCATCCAGGAGTTGATGCACACGGTAGGGGTCCTCGATCCCAAGGACCCTCGCAGCGCCCAGGCCGTCGCGGCAATCGGAACCGCGATCGACGCGATGCCGGCGCACCGGATCTTCACGCCCGACGCCGAGATCCTGGGAAGCGCCGCCGTCTATGCGGGCATGCTCTGCCGGATCCAGGGCTATGCAAAGGACGACCGCATGGGCGCACTCCACGATTGCGTCCTGTTCCTGCAGGCGCTCAAGCTCGGCTTCTGCGTGCTCACGCGCAACCTCAGGGACTTCGACGCCCTGTTGCAACTCCGCCCGGATAGCCAGGTCCTGTTCTATCGAACGTGACCCCACAGCCTACCACTTGGTCCCCCGCGCCATTTTTCGCACGCTGGCCGTCTCATCACGTCGCCATAGCTGCGCTGCGGGAACCGGATCGTGTGCGGGGCCTTCTCCCACGACAATGATCCCTGCCGCGCTTGTCCCTCGGGACGCACGGCCAACGACGAGGACCGTGGCCCGATGCGGCGCGCCCACAGCATGGATTTCGGAGCCGAGATGGTGGGGGGCGGCGTGCGCTTCGCGCTCTGGGCCCCGACCGCCCAGAGCGTCGAACTCGTCGTCGACGGCGTCGCGCATCCGTTGCCGGAATCCGGCGGCGGCTGGCGGCGCACCGCCCTGCCCGGGGTGAAGCCCGGCGCCCGCTACGGATTCCGGGTCGACGGCGACCTCGTGGCGCCGGACCCGGCCTCGCGCTTCCAGCCGGACGACGTCTCGGGCCTCAGCGAGGTGATCGATCCGCGCGCCTTCGCGTGGACGGACGAGGCCTGGACCGGGCGTCCGTTCGAGGAGGCGGTGATCTACGAGTGCCATGTCGGCACCGCGACCCCGGAGGGCACCTATGCCGCCCTGCAGGCGCGCCTGCCCGATCTCAAGGCGCTCGGCGTCACCGCGATCGAGCTGCTGCCGCTCGCCGACTTCAAGGGCTCGCGCAACTGGGGCTACGACGGGGTCCTGCCCTACGCCCCCGACGGCGCCTATGGCCGCCCGGACGACCTCAAGCGCCTGATCGACGCCGCCCACGGGCTCGGGCTGATGGTCTACCTCGACGCGGTCTACAACCATTTCGGGCCGGCGGGGAATTACCTGCACGCCTACGCCAAGACCTTCTTCACCGAGCGCCACCAGACCCCGTGGGGCGCCGGCATCAACTTCGACGGCAAGGAGAGCGGCGCCACGGTGCGGCAGTTCTTCATCCAGAACACCCTGTACTGGCTGGAGGAATACCATTTCGACGGCCTGCGCTTCGACGCCGTCCACGCCATCCTCGACGATTCGCCGCGCCATTTTTTGGCCGAGCTCGGTGAGACGGTCCGCAAGACCTTCCCGGACCGCGACATCCACCTGATGCTCGAGAACGAGGCCAACCAGGCGCGCTGGCTCGAGCGCGACGGCGCCGGGCGGCCGAAGATGCACGACGCGCAATGGGCCGACGACCTGCACCATTGCTGGCACGTGCTGCTCACCGGTGAGGACGCCGGCTATTACCAGAGCTTTGCCGACAAACCCGTCGCGCGCCTGGCCCGCTGCCTGGCGGAGGGGTTTGCGTATCAGGGCGAGCCGTTCGCCACCCTCGACAACCATCCGCGCGGCGAGCCCTCGGCGCACCTGCCGCCGTCGGCCTTCGTGACCTTCCTGCAGAACCACGACCAGGTCGGGAACCGGGCGCTCGGCGAGCGGCTGTCGCATCTGGCCGACCCCGCGAAACTCGACCTCGCCCGGGCCGGGTTCCTGCTGGCGCCGCAGATCCCGATGCTCTGGATGGGCGAGGAATGGTCGGCCTCGACGCCGTTCCTGTTCTTCGTCGATTTCGCCCCGGACGAAGACCTGAACACGGCGGTGCGCGAGGGCCGCCGCCGGGAGTTCAAGAGCTTCGCGGCGTTCGCCGACGACACCTCGAAGATCCCGGATCCCACCGAGCACGAGACCTTCGCGGCCTCCAAGCTCGACTGGTCCGAGCGGGCGCGCTCGCCGCACCGGGAGGTGCTGGCCGAGACCACGCGCCTGCTGGGCCTGCGGCGGGAGGTCGTGGTGCCGCTGGCGAAATCCGGCTACCAGGGCGCCGCCGCCACCCTGCCGCGCGCCGACGTGGTCGACTGCACCTGGCGGTTCGGCGCCGGCACCCTGCGGTTCGTGGCCAATGTCGGCACAGAGGCCTTCGCGGTGGATCCGGGCGGCGCCCGGGTGGTCTGGACCAACGCCCCCGACAAGGCCGGACGGGACCTGCCCGCCTGGACCGGCCTGTTCCTGACGGAGCCCCGCTCGTGAGCCCCCTCGAAAAACTCGCCGACCTCGTCGGCGTCGCCTCCGGATACACCGACGCCTTCGGCAAGCCGGTGGAGACCTCCCTGGAGGTCCGGCGCGGCCTGCTGGCGGCGCTCGGCTTCGCGGTCGAGGACGAGGCCGGCATCGGCGAGAGCCTGGCCCAGGTCGAGGCCCTGCGCGGCGGCCTGGTCCCGCCGCTCCTGCCCGTGGAGGCGCGCCGCGCCGCCCGGGTGCCGGTCCGCGTCGCCGACGGATCCCCGCATACGCTGGTCTGGCGCTTGGTGGACGAGCGCGGCGCCGCCCGCGAGGGCCGGGCCAACCTGCAGGGGGCGGGGCCGGGCCAGGGTGCGGGCTTCGAGCTGCCGCCGCTGACCCCGGGCTACCACCGGCTCACCGTCCAGGCCGGCCGGATCCGGGCCGAATCCTGGGTGATCGCCGCGCCCCAGCGCTGCTGGCGCCCGCGGCCCTACACGGAGGAGGGCGCCTCCGACTGGGGCATGGCCGCCCAGCTCTACGGCCTGCGCTCGGCCACCAACATCGGCATCGGCACCTACGCGGATGCCGGCGAGGCCGCCCGCGAGGCGGCGTTGCGCGGGGCGGCGTTCTTGGGGCTCAGCCCGGTCCACGCCCTGTTCGGCTCCGACCGGACCAAGATCTCGCCCTACTCGCCGTCCTCGCGGCTGTTCCTCGAGACGCTGTTCATCGCGCCGCGCAGCCTGCCGGGGCTCGCCGGCTCCCGGGCCGAGGCGCTGCTCGCCGAGCGCGCCGACGCGATCACGGCCCTGCGCGAGGCCGCGCTCGTCGATCACCAGGGCGTGGCCGACGTGCTCGACCCGGTGCTGCGCGCCCTCTGGCTCGAATCCCCGGCCCGGGCCGGCACCGACGCGGACTTCGAGCGCTTCCGCCAGGAGGGCGGCGTCGACCTCGCCGCCCACGCGGTGTTCGAGGCCCTGTCCGAGCATTTCCGGCAGCAGGGCGCCCATTGGCTGGGCGACTGGCCGGAGGAGTACCGCCGCGCCGGCACCGAGGCGGTGGTGGCCTTCGCGGCCGAGAAGGCCGAGGCGGTGGGCTACCACGCGTGGCTGCAATACCTCGCCGACCGCCAGCTCGCCGCGGCCTCCGCGACGGCGCTCACGGCCGGCATGCGGGTCGGGCTCTACCGCGACCTCGCGGTGGGCGCCGACCGGGGCGGCTCCGAGATCTGGTCCCATCCCGAGCGCTTCGCCGACCGGGTCTCGATCGGCGCGCCGCCGGACCTGCTGGCGCCCAAGGGCCAGAACTGGGGCCTGCCGGCCTTCGACCCGCTGGAGATGGAGCGGGACGGCCTCGCGGCGTTCCGGGCCCTGGTCCAGGCCAACATGCGCCATGCCGGCGCGATCCGCATCGACCACGCCTTCCAGCTCGCAAGGCTGTTCCTGATCCCGCTCGGGGCCGGCGCCCATGCCGGCGCCTACGTGGCGATGCCGTTCGAGCCGATGCTGGCGGTGCTGCGGCTGGAGAGCCACCGCAACAAGTGCCTGGTCATCGCCGAGGATCTCGGCACCGCGCCCGAGGGTTTTTCCGACGCCCTGATGCGGGCCGGCGTGCTCAGCTACCGGATCCTGGCCTTCGAGCGGGAAGGGGACGGCCGGTTCAAGGCCCCGTCCGCCTACCCGCGCGACGCGCTCACCGCCATCACCACCCACGACCTGCCGACCTTCGTCGGCTGGTGGCGCGGGGTCGACACCGACACCCGCCAGTCGCTGGGCCTGTACGATCAGGATCGCGCCGAGGCCGAGCGCGGCGAGCGGGTGGTCGAGCGCCGCCGCCTCACCGAGGCGCTGGCCGGGGAGCAGCTCCTGCCGACGGCCGAGCCCCCCGAGGCCGCGCCGTTCGAGGCCGCCGCCCGCTACCTCGCCCGCGCCCCCTCGATGCTGACCGCCGTGCAGTACGAGGACGTGGTCTCCGAGCTCGCCCAGGCCAATGTGCCGGGCTCCACCGAGGGCTATCCGAACTGGCGGCGCAAGCTCGACCGGGACCTCGTGGACATCGCCGCCCCCGGGGGGCCGCTCGCCAAGCTGGCGGCCTCGCTCTCGGCCGAGTCCCGGGGCCCGCGCTCGGGCTCCGCCCGGCTGGCCGTGCCGCCGCCGCAATCGACCTACCGGCTGCAATTCCACAAGGACTTCACCTTCGCGGACGCGGAGCGGATCGTCCCGTATCTCAAGAAGCTCGGGATCAGCCACGTCTACGCCTCGCCGCTGCAGAAGGCGCGGCCCGGCTCGACCCACGGCTACGACATCGTCGATCACGGCGCGATCAACCCGGAACTCGGCGGCGAGGCGGATTTCGTCCGGCTCTCCGAGACCCTGCACGGGCACGGGCTGAAGCTGCTGCTGGACATCGTCCCGAACCACATGGGCGTCGGCGGCTCTGACAACCCGTGGTGGCTCTCGGTGCTCGAATGGGGCTCCCTCTCGCCCTTCGCGGACGCCTTCGACATCGACTGGCAGCGCCTCGGCGCCGGCCGCAACCTGGTGATCCCGTTCCTGGGCGAGCGCTACGGCGAGGCCCTGGAGCAGGGCACGCTGGAGCTGAAGTTCGATCCCGAGGCCGGTGCCTTCAGCGTCTGGCACTACGAGCACCAGCTGCCGATCCGCCCCTTGAGCTATCCGACCATCCTCAACCGGGTGATCGCCGCCATCGGCGCGGTGGACGACGACACCACCGCGGAGCTGCTCGCCATCTCCGAGCGCCTGCGCGCCATGGCGATCGACACCGACGAGACCCGCCGGACGGGCTTCCCGGAGGAGGCCGAGGGGCTCAAGCGCCGGCTCGCCGAGATCTACGGCGTCTCGCCCCTGATCCAGGAGGCCACCGCCAGCACCCTGGCGCTGCTCAACGGCTTCAAGGGCCGCCCCGACAGCTTCGGGCCGCTGCACCGGCTCCTGGAGGCCCAGGCCTACCGGCTGGCCCATTGGCGGGTGGCCTCGAGCGACATCAACTACCGGCGGTTCTTCGACGTGAACTCGCTGGCGGGCCTGCGGGTGGAGTTGTCCGACATCTTCCACCGCTCGCACGAGACCGTGTTCCGGCACATCCGCGAGGGCCGGATCGACGGGTTGCGCATCGACCACATCGACGGGCTCGCCGACCCGCTGGGCTACGCCCGCGCGCTCCAGGCCGCCGTCGGCCCGGGCTTCTACGTGGTGGTGGAGAAGATCCTGGAGCCCGGCGAGCGGCTGCGGCCCTGGCCGGTGGCCGGGACCACGGGCTACGACGTGCTCAACCAGCTCGACGGCATCCTGGTGGACAAGGAGCGGCAGGGGAAGGTCCGGCGCCTGTACGAATGGGCTTCGGGCTTCGACGAGCCCTACGGGTTCCAGCTCCGGGCCGCCAAGGCCGAGATCCTGGAGATCAGCTTCGCCAGCGAGCTGGAAGTGCTGACCTCCGATCTCAAGGAGGTGGCCGATGCCGACCGGCGCACCCGCGACTTCACCGTCAACGCCCTGCGCCGGGCGCTGATCGAGATCATCGCCCGCTTCCCGACCTATCGCAGCTACCTGCCGCCGGAGCTGGAGGAGGGCGAGGTCGAGCCCGAGGACGTGCGGCTGATCGAGGGCGCGGTCGCCAAGGCCAAGCGCTGGTCGAGCCTGCCGGACCGCTCGGTGCACGATTTCGCCGCCGACGTGCTGCTCGGGCGGATCGAGACCACGGGGCCGGGCCGCCCGGACCCGCGGGTGGCGCTGCGCTTCCGCCGGCGGTTCCAGCAGCTCACCGGCCCGGTCATGGCCAAGAGCCTGGAGGACACGCTGTTCTACCGGTACGCCTGCCTGCTCGGCCTCAACGAGGTCGGCGGCGATCCGGGCGAGTACGGCATCGACGCCGAGCATTTCCACGACCTCCAGATCGCCCGCGCCCGCGACTGGCCGAACGCCATGATCACCACGGCGACCCACGACACCAAGCGCGGCGAGGATGCCCGGACCCGGATGCTCGCGCTCTCCGAGATCCCGGAGGGCTGGGCCGGCGCCTGGGACCTGTGGCAGCGCACCGCCGGGCCGCACCTCGCCCGGATCGACGGCGAGCCGGCCCCGGATGCCAACGACCAGTGGATGTTCTTCCAGGCGATCCTCGGCGCCTGGCCGCTGGAACTGCTGGAGCGGGACGAGACGGCGGCGATCGAAGACTTCCGCGACCGGCTGATCGCCTACGGCGAGAAGGCCATGCGCGAGGGCAAGCGCCGGTCGAGCTGGGTCAACGTCGACGAGGTCTACGAGGGCGCGGTCAAGAAGCTGTTCTCGGCGCTGATCGCCCCGGGCTCGGACTTCCTGCGCGAGCTGCGCCCCTTCGCCCGGCGGCTCGCCCATCTCGGCATGCTGGCGGGGCTGGGCCGCACGGTCCTGAAATGCACCCTGCCGGGGCTGCCCGACACCTACCAGGGCACGGAGGTCTGGGACTTTTCGTTCGTCGATCCCGACAACCGCCGCCCGGTGGATTACCCGGCCCTCGAGCGCATGCTCGAGCAGGGCGGCGCACCGGCCGACCTGCTGCCGCACTGGCCGGACGGGCGGGTCAAGCAGGCGACCCTGGCGCGCCTGCTCGCCGAGCGGGCCGAGCGGCCGGCCTTCTACGCCAGCGCGGCCTACGAGCCGGTCGAGGCCAGGGGCGACCGGGCGGCCCACGTGATCGCCTACCGGCGGACCGACCCGGGCGAGGAGGGCGGCGACCTGTTCGTGGCGGTGCCGCGCCTGTTCGCCGGCATCGTCGGCGAGGCGGTCTGGTCGGGCGAGGCGTTCGCCGGCACCCGGGTCGATCTCGGGGCGGGCACAATCTGGCGCGACCTCGTCTCGGGGCGGATCGTAGAGACCGGAGGGGAGGGGGCCGATCTCGGCCAGCTCCTGCGCGACCTGCCCTACGCGGTCCTGCGGCGGGAGCCGTGAGGGACGCGGCCGGATCGGCGGATCTCCCGCCCCCCTCTGCCGGCTACGATGTTCACACATTGGCTGGTGGATGTGGGCCAAGACTGACCTCAAGCGCGTCTCCCTCCCCCCTCTGCGGGGGAGGGTGGGCCGGCCGTCAGGCCGGGTCGGGAGAGGGGAGCCCGGGTTCAGGACATGACGCGACCGGCAGGACGGGCAAAGCTTGTTTCTGCACCGTCGCTCCCCTCTTGCGGGACTTCGCCCCGGCCCGACCCCCTTCGGGGGCCACCCTCCCCCGCAAAGGGGGGAGGGAGGATGCGCAGGTCCGCCGCTGCTACGAAGAACACGATCGGCAGGCCCCTCGCGGACCTGTCATGCGAATCCGCTGAGAGACGGGTCGCGCGGACCTGACCATTCGCGCCGTCCCGGGCAAGGCACGCCCGCGCGGTTCGGGCGTTACGAGACATGGACCAGGAGCCAGAGACCAGCATGAACGCACCGACCAAAGCCGCCGCCGCGACGACCGGGGCCGAGGCCGTCCTGCCCGCATCCCCGGCGCCTCGCGCCGCGGGGCCGCGGATCTACAACCTGTTCCCGCTGCTGGTCGGGCGCGTCTCCGACTGGGCGGCCGAGCTGCCCCGGATCGCGGCGCTCGGCTTCGACTGGATCTACCTCAACCCGTTCCACCAGACCGGCGGCTCGCGGAGCCTCTACGCGGTGGCCGATCCCGAGCGGCTCGACGAGCGGTTCCGTGACCAGGACGGCACGCCCGACGACGCGCAGATCGGCCGGTTCTGCGCCGCCGCGCAGGCCGCGGGCCTGTCGGTGATGACCGACCTCGTGATCAACCACACCGCCGACAACGCCCGGCTGGCCGTGGAGCGGCCCGACCTGTTCATGAAGGAGCCCGACGGCTCGATCATGCATCCGGGCGCCGTCGACCCGGACGATCCCACGATCCGCACGGTCTGGGGCGATCTCGCCGAACTCGACTATCACACGCCCGCCGCCCGGGACGAGCTGACCCGGATCTGGGGCGCCTACGTGGCCCGGCTCCAGGCGCTCGGCGTCGCGGGCTTCCGGTGCGATGCCGCCTACAAGGTCCCGCCCGAGACCTGGCGCGTCCTGATCGGGGAGGCCAAGGGCCGCGACCCCGCCTGCCTGTTCGCCGCCGAGACCCTGGGCTGCACCTTCGAGGAGGCGCGCGCCACGGCCGGCGCCGGCTTCGACTACCTGTTCAACTCCTTCGCCTGGTGGGACCTCCAGAAGCCCTGGGCGCTGGAGCAGTACGAGCGCCTGCGGGTGCTGGCGCCCTCGATCGCCTTTCCGGAAAACCACGACATGAAGCGGCTGGCCGCCGAGGCCGGCGGCGGCCCCGAGGCGGTGGCGCGGCACCTGCGCACCCGCTACGCGCTGGCTGCTTTCTTCTCGGCCGGCGTGCTGATGCCGATCGGCTACGAGTGGGGCTACCGCCGGGCGCTGCACGTGGTCGAGACCACCCCGCGCGACCGCGAGACCGACACCGGCCTCGACATCTCCGCCTCGATCCGGGCGATCAACGCCCTGCGGGCTGAACTGCCGGCCGCCAACGTCGAGGGCGCGCAGATGCGCATCTCGGCCCCCGACAGCGACCTCGTGGCGCTCGCCCGCTTCGACACCGGCCATCCGGCCTCGGCGCAGAACGCCGTGATCGTGCTCTACAACCCGTCGGACAGGCCGGTGCCGGTGGATGCCGGCACCCTCATCGCCCGCACCGGCGGGATGCTCGGCGCCTTCGTCGACCGGACCCCCGAGGCCGAGCCGATCGCGTTCCATCCCGGCAGCGCCATCGACCTGCTCCCGGGCGAGTTGCGCATCCTCAGCGCCGGGCCCGCCCAGGTCGCCCAGCTGCCCGAGCGCGACACGCCGACCGGCGAGGGCCGGGTGGTGATCGAGGCGGTGAGCCCGGAGCTCGACGGCGGCCGTTCGGCGGTGAAGCGCGTCGTCGGCGAATCCCTGCGGGTCGAGGCCGACATCTTCACCGACGGCCACGAGATCCTCGACGCCGCGATCCTGTCGCGGGTCGCCGGCACCGAGGCGTGGCGCGAGGACCCGATGGTCTTCGTCGACAACGACCGCTGGGCCGGGCAATTCCCCCTGGAGCGCAACGCCCGCTACGAATTCACCCTGATCGCGTGGCGCGACCCGTTCTCGTCCTGGGTGCGCGACACCCTGAAGAAGCGCGCCGCCGGCGTCGATGTCCGCCTGGAGACGATCGAGGGCGTGACCCTGGTCGAGAGCGCCGCCTCCCTGGCCCGCGGCCGCGGCGCCGGGCGCGACGCGGAGCGGCTCGCCGCCCTGGTCGCGGCGCTCGCCGCCGAGGAGACCGGCTCGGCCGCCCAGCTCGAGCGGATCCTGCAGCCCGACTCCGCGAGCCTGGTCCGCCGGAACGCCGAGCGGGTGAATCTCAGCCGCTATCCGGTGGTCCTGCCGGTGATCGCCGACCGGCTCGCGGCCCGGTTCTCCGCCTGGTACGAGATCTTTCCGCGCTCGCAATCGATGGACGTGAACCGCCACGGCACCTTCGACGACGTGATCCGGCGGCTGCCCGAGATCCGCGAGCTGGGCTTCGACGTGCTCTACTTCACGCCGATCCACCCGGTGGGCCGGACCAACCGCAAGGGCAAGAACAACACCCTCAAGGCCCTGCCGGGCGATGTCGGCTCGGTCTACGCGGTGGGCGCGGAGGAGGGCGGCCACGAGGCCGTGCACCCCGACCTCGGCACGCTGGAGGATTTCGAGCGGCTGGTGGCGGAAAGCCACGCCTTCGGCATGGAGATCGCCCTCGACTTCGCGATCCAGTGCTCGCCCGACCATCCCTGGATCAAGGACCATCCGGAATGGTTCGAGTGGCGCCCCGACGGGACGCTGAAATTCGCCGAGAACCCGCCCAAGAAGTACGAGGACATCTCGAACGTCCACTTCTACGGGGGCGCCCTGCCCTCGCTGTGGATCGAGCTGCGCGACATCCTGCTCGGGTGGTGCGCCCGGGGCGTGCGCATCTTCCGGGTCGACAACCCGCACACCAAGCCGATCCCGTTCTGGGAATGGGTGATCGCCGAGGTCAACGGCCGCTATCCCGACGCGCTGTTCCTCGCCGAGGCCTTCACCCGGCCGAAGATGATGAAGAAGCTCGCCAAGGCGGGCTACCAGCAGAGCTACACCTACTTCACCTGGCGCAACACCAAGCAGGAGCTCACCGCATACGCCCTGGAGCTGGCCGGCGAGATGGGCGAGTACTACCGCCCGAACTTCTTCGCCAACACGCCCGACATCAACCCGCACTACCTCCAGACCAGCGGCCGGGCCGGGTTCGTGATCCGCGGGACGCTGGCCGCCACCCTGTCGTCGGTCTACGGCATCTACAACGGCTTCGAGCTGTGCGAGGCCGCGCCCTACCCGGGCAAGGAAGAATACCTGAACTCGGAGAAGTACGAGCTGAAGGCCTGGGACTACGACCGGCCCGGCAACATCCGCGAGCACATCGTCACGCTGAACAAGATCCGGCGCGAGAACCCCGCCCTCTGGGATTTCCGCAACGTGGTCTTCACCGGCGCCTCCAACGACCAGATCATCGCCTACGCCAAGGCGACGCCGGAGCGTGACAATTGCGTGTTCACGATGGTCAACCTCGATCCCAAGAACCGCCAGGAATGCACCTACGAGGTGCCGCTCTGGCTGTTCGGCCTGCCGGATGACGGCGCCGTGGAGGTTGAGGACCTGATCCAGGGCTACAGGTTCGAGTTGCGGGGCAAGACCCACCGCATCGCGCTCGATCCGGCCGAGCGATCCTGCGTCATCTGGCGTCTCCGGGCGCCGCGGCGGGTTGCGGGCTGAGGCCACCCGTGGCACCTCACCCTCACGTCTGACACCGGCGACGGGCCTGCCCGCCGCCGACCATTGCGCCGCGCGGCCGACCGCCCGCGCCCCGGCCGGTCCCGACCGCCGGTCCCCTTGACCTTCGACCGATGAGGCAGCGACGCGATGATCGATCGCAGCGACCCGCAATGGTACCGTGACGCCATCATCTACCAGATCCACGTCAAGTCGTTCTTCGACTCGAACGACGACGGGATCGGTGATTTCGAGGGGCTGACCCGGCGGCTCGACTATGTCCGTGACCTCGGGGTCACGGCGATCTGGCTGATGCCGTTCTATCCCTCGCCGCTGCGCGACGACGGCTACGACATCGCCGATTACGAGGGCATCAACCCGTCCTACGGGACCATGGAGGACTTCAGGGCCTTCGTGGCGGCGGCGCACGAGCGCGGCCTGCGGGTGATCACCGAGCTCGTGATCAACCACACCAGCGACCAGCACCCCTGGTTCCAGGCGGCCCGCGAGGCGCCCCCCGGCTCGCCCAAGCGCGACTTCTACGTCTGGTCGGACACCGACGCGCCGTACAAGGACACGCGGATCATCTTCCTCGACACCGAGTCCTCGAACTGGACCTGGGACCCGGTCGCCAAGCAGTATTTCTGGCACCGGTTCTACAGCCACCAGCCGGACCTGAACTTCGACAACCCGAAGGTGCTGGAAGCCGTCATCGCGACGATGCGCTACTGGCTCGACATGGGCGTCGACGGCCTGCGGCTGGACGCGATCCCCTACCTGATCGAGCGCGACGGCACGAACTGCGAAAACCTGTCCGAAACGCACGACGTCATCAAGGCGATCCGGGCCGCCCTCGATGTCAGCTATCCCGACCGGATGCTGCTGGCCGAGGCCAACCAGTGGCCCGAGGAGACCGCCCAGTATTTCGGCGACGGCGACGAATGCCACATGGCGTTCCACTTCCCGCTGATGCCGCGGATGTACATGGCGATCGCCCGGGAGGACCGGCATCCGATCACCGACATCATGCGCCAGACCCCGGAGATCCCCGAGGGGTGCCAGTGGGCGATCTTCCTGCGGAATCACGACGAGCTGACGCTCGAGATGGTGACCGCCGAGGAGCGTGACTACCTCTGGTCGTTCTACGCCGCCGAGCGGCGCGCCCGGATCAACCTCGGCATCCGCCGCCGCCTCGCGCCGCTGCTGGAGAACGACCGGCGAAAGATCGAGCTGATGAAGTCCCTCGTCCTGTCGATGCCCGGCACGCCGGTGCTCTACTACGGCGACGAGATCGGCATGGGCGACAACATCTATCTGGGCGACCGCGACGGCGTCCGCACGCCGATGCAATGGTCCCCGGACCGCAACGGCGGCTTCTCCAAGGCGAACCCGCAGCGGCTGTTCCTGCCGGCGATCCAGGACCCGATCTACGGCTTCGACGCGATCAACGTCGAGGCGCAGACCCAGTCGCAGACCAGCCTGCTGAACTGGACCCGGCGGATGATCGCCATCCGCAACAACAGCGTCGCGCTGGGCCGCGGCACGATCCAGTTCCTCTATCCCTCGAACCGCAAGGTCCTGGCCTGGATCCGCGAGCACGAGGACGAGCGGATCCTGTGCGTCGCCAACCTGTCGCGGGCCCCGCAGGCGGTGCAGCTCGACCTGTCGGAGCTGCGCACCGCGGTGCCGATCGAGCTCACCGGCGGCACCGAGTTCCCGCCGATCGGAGACCTGCCCTACCTGCTGACCCTGCCGTCCTACGGCTTCTACTGGTTCTCGTTGAGCGCCGCCCGCTCGGGCGCGATCGGCCCGCAGAAGGAGCCCCCGGAGCTGTTCACCCTGGTGCTCACCGGCGGCATCGAGAGCCTGATGTCCGGCCGCGAGCGCGTCGCCTTCGAGCGCACCGTGGTGCCGCCGTTCCTGCTGAGCCGGCGCTGGTTCGGCGCCAAGGGCTCGCGGATCCGGTCCGTGAAGGTGGTCGACTTCGCCGCCCTCAAGGACGTGGACGGCAGCGCCCGGTTCCTGCTGCCGCGGCTGCAGGTGCAGCTCGCCAACGGCGAGAGCCACGAATACTTCATGCCGGTCGGCGTCGAGGAAGGCCGCGAGGACGAGACGCTGCTGCCCTTCGCGGTGGCGCGGGTGCGCCGCGGGCCGCGCACCGGCCTGCTCTACGGGGCGGCCGGCTCGAACGACTTCGCGGCCTGCCTGATCGACGACATGCGCCAGGGCACCGAGATCCCGACCGAGAGCGGGCGGCTGGTCTTTTCCACCACGTCGGCCTTCGATCCGGACGTCACCGTGGACGTGGCCGACATCCGCCGGCTGTCGGCGGAGCAGAGCAACACCTCGATCGCCATCGGCTCGAAGATGATGCTCAAGCTGCTGCGCCGCCTGCAGCCGGGGATGCATCCCGAGATCGAGGTCGGGCGCTTCCTCACCGAGCAGGCGGGCTTCTCCAACACGCCCGCGCTGCTCGGCACGCTCGAGCACGTGGCCGAGGATGGCACCCGGACGGCGCTGGCGGTCCTGCAGAAGTTCGTCATGAACCAGGGCGACGCCTGGACGCTGATGCTGGAGGGCCTGCGCCGGGACTTCGAGACCGTCGTGCTCACCCCCGAGAGCGAGGCCGCCAGCCCCGAGGAGGCGTTCCAGGCCCACCGGCCCTGGGCCGACCTGCTCGGCCGGCGCACCGCCGAGATGCACGCCGCCTTCGCGATCGAGACCGACGACCCGGCCTTCGCGGCCGAGCCGTTCGCCGAGGACGACCTGGCGGTGCTCGTCCGGGACGCGCGCCACCAGGCCGACCGGGCCTTCCGGGCGCTGAAAGGTCTCGTCGAGCGCGGCCTCGATGCCGGCAAGCCCGCCTGCGCGGAGCTGGGGCAGCGGCGGGCCGAGGTCGAGGCGCTGATCGAGGCGCTGTCCACCGAGGCGCCGCGCGGGGCCCACAAGATCCGCATCCACGGCGACTATCACCTGGGTCAGGTGCTGGTTTCCGAGAGCGACCTGATCATCGTCGACTTTGAGGGCGAGCCCTCCCGCCCGGCCGACGAGCGGCGGGCGAAGTCGATGCCGCTGCGCGACGTCGCCGGCCTGATGCGCTCCTTCGCGTACGGGGCCGAGACCGTGATCCGCGAGATCACCGTCCGGTTCGGCGATTCCGAGGAGCGGGCGCGGGACGCGGCCAAGGCGTGGCGCGGCATGATCGAGGCGGCCTTCCTGGCCGGCTACGACGCGGCCGCGGCGGGGACGCGGGCGGCCGTGACCGACCCGGCCACCCGGACGCGGCTGCTGCGCCTCTGCCTGCTGACCAAGGCCCTCTACGAAGTCGATTACGAGGCCAACAACCGGCCGGACTGGATCGAAATCCCCGCCCGAGGGGTTCTCACCATTCTGGACACGGACGGCCGCGAGCCCGGAGAAACTGAATGACGGCGATCGACGAGACCTTCGCACCGCGGAACGACCCGGAAGCGGCGGGCGCGCGGAACGCGGACGTCCCGAACTCCGGAGCCGCCTCGGCGCCGGCGGGCTCCCATCCGGGCGTCCATCCGGACGCGATCGCCGCGCTGATGTCCGCCAACCACGGCGACCCGTTCTCGGTGCTCGGCCCCCACCGGGTCGGCCCGAACGCCTGGGAGGTTCGCGCCGTCCTGCCCGAGGCGCGGTCCGCCGCCCTGGTGACGAGCGCGCGCACCGTGCCGTTCGAGAAGCGGCACCCGGACGGGTTCTACGTCGCCCGGATCGAGGGCGAGGGCCGGCCGCTCTACGAGATCGAGGTCGAGTTCTGGGACGGGACCAAGCGGCGCCGCTTCGACCCCTACGGCTTCGGCTCCTCGATCGAGCCCTACGACGTCGCGACCCTGCGCGAGGTCGGCACCAACCTGGTCTACCGGATGCTCGGCGCCCAGTCGGGGCAGCTCGACGGCATCGACGGCTTCCGCTTCGCCGTGTGGGCGCCCAACGCCCGCAAGGTCAGCGTCGTCGGCGACTTCAACGAGTGGGACGGGCGGCGCCACCCGATGCGCCTGTGGCAGGAAGGCGGGATCTGGGAGGTGTTCGTGCCCGGCCTCAAGGCCGGCGAGCGCTACAAGTTCGAGATCCGCGGCCCCGACGGCGCCCTGATCCCGCTCAAGGCCGACCCGGTCGCCTTCGCGGCACAGCACCCGCCGGAGACGGCCTCGGTCACCCACGGGACGGGGGAGTTCGACTGGCGCGATGCCGGCTGGATGACGACCCGCGGCGCCAAGGATCCGCGCCACACCGCGATCTCGATCTACGAGGTCCATCTCGGCTCCTGGGCGCGGGTGCCCGAGGAGGGCAACCGCTACCTCACCTACAAGGAGCTGGGCGAGCGGCTGATCCCCTACGTCAAGGATATGGGCTTCACCCATATCGAGATGCTGCCGATCACCGAGTTCCCGTTCGACGGGTCCTGGGGCTACCAGCCGGTCTCGCTGTTCGCCCCGACCAGCCGCTTCGGCACGCCCGAGGATTTCGCCGCCTTCGTGGACACCGCCCACGAGGCCGGCATCGGCGTGATGCTCGACTGGGTGCCCGGCCACTTCCCGCTGGACGCGCACGGGCTCGGCCTGTTCGACGGCACGCATCTCTACGAGCACGCCGACCCGCGCCAGGGCTTCCACCAGGATTGGGGCACCTACATCTACAATTTCGGCCGGACCGAGGTCGCGACTTTCCTGGCCGCCAACGCCCGGTTCTGGCTCGAGCACTACCACCTCGACGGCCTGCGGGTGGATGCCGTGGCCTCGATGCTCTACCTCGACTATTCGCGCCGGCAGGGCGAGTGGATCCCGAACCGCTACGGCGGCAACGAGAACCTCGACGCCATCGACTTCCTGCGCAAGACCAACGAGGCGACCTACAGCCACGCCCCCGGCACCATCACGGTGGCGGAGGAATCGACCTCCTGGCCGGGCGTCTCGCACCCGACCTACACGGGCGGCCTCGGCTTCGGCTTCAAGTGGAACATGGGCTGGATGCACGACACGTTGAAATACGTGTCGGAGGATCCGATCCACCGCCGCTACCACCACCACAACTTGACCTTCGGGCTGCTCTACGCCTTCTCGGAGAACTTCATCCTGCCGCTCTCCCACGACGAGGTCGTGCACGGGAAGGGCTCGCTGCTCGGCAAGATGCCGGGCGACCGCTGGCAGAAATTCGCGAACCTGCGCGCCTATTTCGGCTTCATGTGGGGGCATCCCGGCAAGAAGCTGCTGTTCATGGGCGGCGAGTTCGGCCAGGAGCGGGAGTGGAACCACGACATCAGCCTGGACTGGCACCTGCTCGACGATCCCCTGCACAAGGGCGTCAAGGACGTGGTGCGGGACCTCAACCGGCTCTACGTCTCGACCCCGGCCCTCCACACCCGGGACGTCGAGGCGACCGGGTTCCAGTGGCTGGTGGCCGACGACCAGGACAACAGCGTCATCGCCTGGGCCCGCAAGGGCGCCAAGCCGGGCGAGGTCGCGATCGTGGTGTCGAACTTCACCCCGATCCCCCGGGAGGGCTACCGCGTCGGCGTTCCGGAGGCGGGTTTTTACAGGGAGGCGTTCAACTCGGACGCAGCCGTGTACGGCGGCTCGAACCTCGGCAACAACGGCGGCCGCCACACCGACGCGGAGGCGGCCCACGGCCAGGCGCAGTTCCTGTCGCTGACCCTGCCGCCGCTGGCGACGATGATTTTTTTGCTGGAGCGGTGACGTAAATCCCTCCCCCCTCTGCGGGGGAGGGTGGCCCCTGCGTCAGCAGGGGTCGGGAAAGGGGAGCGCCGTTTCCGGAAAGCGCGCGACAGGCGTGAGATCCTGAACCGTCGCGCTGCCCCTCTCCCGACCCGGCCTGACGGCCGGCCCACCCTCCCCCGCGAAGGGGGGAGGGAGGACGCGTGTCAGATCCGGACTGGATGATATCCTGCCGCGCCGCGAACAGATTCAGAGCCTGCCGAAGCGCCAGCCCTACGCGGCGCGCCAGCGCAGCGCCGGGCTGTTGCCCATGGCGCGGGCGTAGAGGCCGGCGTAGCTGTCGGCGGCCTGGTCCCAGCCGAACCGGGCGGCCATGGCGCGCCGGCGCATGGCGTTGAGGCGCTTCTTCTGGCCGAACGCCTCGAACGCCCGGCGGACCGCCGACCCGAACGCCGCGGCCGAGGCCTCCGCGAAGGTGAAGCCGGTCACCCCGTCCTCCACCGTGTCGGCGAGCCCCCCGGTGCGGTGCACGATCGGCAGCGAGCCGAAGCGCTGGGCGTACATCTGGGCCAGCCCGCACGGCTCGAACCGCGAGGGCATCAGCAGGAAGTCGCTGCCGGCGAACATCCGCCTCGCCTGGGCCTCCTCGAAGCCGACATGCACGCCGACCGCGTCCGGGTGGCGCTTCGACAGGCCGCGCAGGGCCTGCTCGAACCGGCCCTCGCCCTGGCCGATCACCACGAGCTGTCCGCCCTCGGCCACGATCGCCTCCGCCGCCTGCAGGCTCAGGTCGATGCCCTTCTGGTGCACCAGGCGCGACACGATGGCGAAGAGCGGGCCGCGGGAGACCGCGAGGCCGAATTGCTGGCGCACCGCCTCGGCGTTGGCGCGCTTGCCCTTCCAGTCGTCGACCTCGAACCGGGTGGCGAGGTGCGGGTCGGTGCTCGGATCCCAGGTCTCGTCGATGCCGTTAAGGATGCCGGCCAGCCGCCCCTGGCCGGCGCGGGTGCGCAGCAGCCCGTCGAGCCCGCAGCCCATCTCGGGCGTCTGGATCTCCCGGGCGTAGGTCTCGCTCACCGTGGTGACCTGCGAGGCGTAGAAGATGCCGGCCTTGAGGAACGACAGCTGGCCGTAGAACTCCGCGCCGTCGACCTGGAACGCCGAATCCGGCACGCCGAGGCGGCCCAGGCTGTCGCGGGGGAACAGCCCCTGATAGGCGAGGTTGTGGATCGTCAGCACGCTCGGGATGCGCCGGCCGCGCCAGGCCAGGTAGGCCGGGGCGAGGGCCGCCTGCCAGTCGTTGAGGTGCAGCAGGTCGGCCGCCCAGTCGGAATCGGCGCCGGCGGCGATCTCCGCGGCCGCGAGGCTCAGGCGGGCGAAGCGCAGGTCGTTGTCGCCGAAATCGCCGTGGGCGTCGCCGTAGGGCGTGCCGTCGCGCTCGTACAGGTCGGGGGCCAGCAGGACGTAGATGCGCAGGCCGTCGGCGGCCTCGACCAGGCCGAGGTCGCAAGGGGGTACGCCCGCGAAGCCCTCGAGCCGGGCGACCACCGGGATGTCGGGGAACGCGGCCCGGACCTGGCGGTAGCCGGGGATCAGGACGCGGATGTCGTAATGCGGCACCAGGGCCCGGGGCAGGGCGGCCGAGACCTCGCCGAGGCCGCCGGTCTTCACGAAGTCGGCCATCTCCGGGGTGGCGTACAGGATGCGGCGGCGCAGCGAGGCCGGCCAGGCCGGGTTGGTGAACTGCGCTGCGGCACCGCCGCCTTCGCCGAAGGCTTCATCCGCGCAGGAACCGCCGCGACGCGCGCCGTGCATGGGCATCGCTCCGGGCCGGGCAGGGTGCCCCGGCTTGGCAGAGGATCGGGCAGACGCGGCTGTCACGGCCTCAACCATGTCCAATGCTCCTCCGTCGCAACTGTTCCGCTGCGACGCACAATTTAGGCCAGTGTCAGCCTTAAGCTTCGGTTACAGATTCCGCCATGGCGCGATGTCTGTGCTGCACTGCGACAAGAGATGGCAGGGGCTGGCTCAGGTGCGGCGCAGGATCACCCCCTCGGCAGGCCCGAGCGCCAGGGGCGCGCCGACGCTCGCCCCCGCCCGGCCGGGAAGCGTCGAGAGCAGCACCGTCCAGTCGCCCTCGGGCAGGGACAGGCTGTGCGGATCGCCGCCGAAGTTCAGGATCACGCGCAGGCACGTGCCGTCGGCGCAGCGCTCGTAGGCGAACACGGCCTCGGCCTCGACCGGCAGGCCCCGGTAGTCGCCCACGCAGAGCGCCGGGTGGTCGCGCCGCAGCGCCAGGAGCCGCCGGTGCAGGGTCAGCATCGAGCCGGGATCCGAGCGCTGGGCCTCGACGTTGCGGGTGGCCCAATCCTCCGAGAGCGGCAGCCACGGCTCCCCGGCCGAGAAGCCGGCCTGCGGGGCCTCGTCCCATTGCATCGGGGTCCGCTCCGGGTCGCGGCCGTGGCCGGGCTCGTTGCGCTCCCAGGGGTCCCGGGCGCGCCCCGGCGGGATCGCGACGCGGCCGAGCCCGATCTCGTCGCCGTAATAGAGGGTCGGGGTGCCGCGCAACGTCAGCAGCAGCATCGCGGCGATGCGAGCCTGGGCCTCGCCCACCCGGGCGGCGATCCGCGGCTGGTCGTGGTTGCCCAGCACCCAGTTCGGCCAGCCGCCCTCGGGCAGAGCCGCCTCGTACTGGGCCACGAGGTCGGTGACCGCGTCGGCCCGCCACGGGGTCTGGATCAGCTGGAAGTTGAAGGGCAGGTCGGCGCCGGTGAGGTCGGGGCCGTAATAGGCCACCAGCCGCTCGATCGGCAGGTAGATCTCGCCGATCAGCACCCGCTCGCCGTACTGGCGCAGCACCGCCCGCATCCCGGCGATGACGTCGAACACCTCCGGGCGGTCGGCGGAATAGACCTGGGTGAAGCGGTTGATCTCGGGCGTGCCCGGCGCGTAGTCGGGATTGGCCGGGTTGTCGCGGAATCCGGCGTCCTTCATCAGGTGCCAGATCACGTCGACCCGGAACCCGTCGACCCCGCGGTCCAGCCAGAACCGGAGCGCGTCGTGCATCGCGGCCCGGACGGCCGGGTTGCGCCAGTTCAGGTCCGGCTGCTCGGCCAGGAACGCGTGGTAGTAGTACTGGCCGGTGGCCGCATCGAGGGTCCAGGCCGGCCCGCCGAAATTCGACACCCAGTTGTTCGGCGGACCGCCCCCCGGGGCCGGGTCGCGCCAGATGTACCAGTCCCGCTGCGGGCTCGACCGCGACGACCGGCTCTCCGCGAACCACGGATGCGCGATCGACGAGTGGTTGGGCACGAAGTCCAGGATCACCTTCAGCTTGCGCCGATGGGCCTCGGCGATGAGCGCGTCGAAGTCGGCCAGCGTGCCGAACAACGGGTCGATGCCGCAGTAATCGGCGACGTCGTAGCCGAAATCCGCCATGGGCGAGGGGTAGACCGGCGAGATCCACACCGCGTCCACCCCGAGCCAGGCGAGGTAGTCGAGCCGCGCCGTGATCCCCGCCAGGTCGCCGACCCCGTCGCCGTTCGTATCCTGGAACGAGCGCGGATAGACCTGGTAGACGGTCCCGCGCTTCCACCAGACGGTCTCGGTCATGCTGCGCCTCGCGAATCCCCGGCCCAGGGTTAACCGCTGAGCCGCGCGCTGGCGACGGCTCAGATGCGCGCGTCGCGGGTTGGCGGTGCCGGCCGTTGTGTCTAGAATGTCACGTAGTCGCGCCATATCTCCGGCCGCGCCGTCGCGTGCCCCGTTCGGGGCGGCACCGCCACGACTTCGCCTGGAAGCCGGTCGCACAGTCGCGGCTTCGGGGCACGGATCGCCCGCCCGTTCACGCGGTGGCAATCCATCAAAAGAGATAATCCGCCCACGATAGCCCTGGCGCTAGAATCCGGGGCGCTGACTTTGGGGGACCCGCACGTGCTGAACGACGTTCTCACTCCGCCCGCCCAGCGGGACGCCCTGCGCGACGACGCCGCGGCCGAGCTGCCGGTGGCCGCCTGGACCGCGCCGCTCCTGTCGCAGACCGGTGACGCCGTGGTCGACCTGCGGGAATCGATCCGCGCCAAGCTGACCTTCGCGCTCGGCCGGACCCCCGAATCCGCCCGCCCGCGCGACTGGTTCGTGGCCACCGCGATGGCCCTGCGCGAGCGCGTCGTGGCGGCCTGCATGGCCTCCGAGAAGGCCGTGCCGAACAAGCGGGTCTACTACCTCTCGCTCGAATTCCTGATCGGCCGGCTGATGTCGGACGCCATGAACAACCTCGGCCTCACCGACACGACCCGGGCGGCGCTGCGGGAACTCGGGGTCGATCTCGACGCCGTGCAGGATGCCGAGCCCGACGCGGCGCTCGGCAATGGCGGCCTCGGGCGGCTGGCCGCCTGCTTCATGGACAGCATGGCCAGCATCGGCATCCCGGCGATCGGCTACGGCATCCGGTACGATCACGGCCTGTTCCGCCAGTCCTTCGAGGACGGCTGGCAGCGCGAGGCGCCGGAGACCTGGCTGGCCGAGGGCAATCCCTGGGAGTTCGTCCGGCCCGACGCGACCTACACGATCGGCTTCGGCGGCACCGTCACGCTGTCCTCGCCCGGCGAGGGCGTGATCCGCCGCCACTGGCAGCCGGCCGAGACCGTGCGGGCGGTCGCCCACGACATCCCGGTGGTCGGCTGGCGCGGGCGCCACGTCAACCGGCTGCGCCTGTGGAAGGCGGAGGCCGGCGAGCCGGTCGACCTCGGCCGCTTCAACGATGGCGACCATGTCGGCGCCGTCGCGGCCCGCATGCGGGCGGAGGCGATCTCCCGGGTGCTCTATCCGAGCGATTCCTCGGCCGACGGGCAGGAACTGCGCCTGCGCCAGGAATACTTCTTCACCTCGGCCTCGCTCCAGGATCTCATCGCCCGCCACGTCATGGAGCGCGGCGACGTGCGGTCCCTGTCGGACCACGCCGCGATCCAGCTCAACGACACCCACCCGGCCATCGCGGTGCCGGAGCTGATGCGCATCCTGATGGAGGACCACGACCTCTCCTGGGAGGATGCGTGGCACGTCACCACCCACACGCTGAACTACACCAACCACACCCTGCTGCCCGAGGCGCTGGAGACCTGGCCGGTGGAGCTGATGGAGCGGCTGCTGCCGCGCCACATGCAGATCATCTACCTGATCAACTGGATGCATCTCGAAGAGCAGGCCAAGCACGGCCGCCAGGACGCCGCCCACCAGGACGCCGCCTACCTGGCCTCGATCTCGCTGATCGACGAGGCGCATGGCCGGCGGGTCCGGATGGGGCACCTCGCCTTCCACGGCGCCCGGCGGGTCAACGGCGTCTCGGCGCTGCACACCGACCTGATGCGGTCCACGGTGTTCGCGCCGCTCCACGCGCTGGATCCGGACAAGATCGTCAACAAGACCAACGGCATCACCTTCCGGCGCTGGCTCCACAACGCCAATCCGGGCCTCACCCGGCTCGCCGTGGAGACGGTGGGCGCGGGCGTCCTCGACGATCCCGAGCTGCTCCGGGGCCTGGAGGCCCATGCCGAGGATCCGGCCTTCGTGGCGCGCTACGCCGCCGTGCGCCGGCAGCGCAAGGAGGCGCTGGCCAAGGTCGTGGCCGAGCGCACCGGCATCGACATCGATCCGGACGCGCTGTTCGACATCCAGGTCAAGCGCATCCACGAGTACAAGCGCCAGCTCCTCAACGTCGTCGAGACGGTGGCGCTCTACCAGGCGATCAAGGCCGACCCGCACCGGGACTGGACGCCCCGGGTGAAGATCTTCGCCGGCAAGGCCGCGCCGAGCTACGTCCGGGCCAAGCTGATCATCAAGCTCGCCTGCGACGTGGCCAAGGCGGTGAACGACGATCCGGAGGTCGCGGGCCGGCTGAAGGTGGTGTTCCTGCCGAACTACTCGGTGAGCCTCGCCGAGACGATCATCCCGGGCGCCGACCTGTCGGAGCAGATCTCCACCGCCGGCATGGAGGCCTCGGGCACCGGCAACATGAAGTTCGCCCTCAACGGCGCGCTCACGGTGGGCACGCTGGACGGCGCCAACATCGAGATCCGCGACCATGTCGGGGCGGACAACATCTTCATCTTCGGCCTCGACGCCGCCGGGGTGCAGGCGCGCGAGGCCGAGCCGGGCTACGCCGCGACGGCGATCCAGGCCTCGCCCCGGCTGGCGGCGGCGCTGGACATGATCGCCTCCGGGCGGTTCTCGCCGGAGGAGCCGGGCCGGTTCCGGCCGCTCACCGACGACCTGCGCCAGCGCGACCAGTACCTGCTCACCGCCGACTTCGACGATTATTGGCGGGTGCAGCGCTCCATCGACGCCGCCTGGCGCGACCCGCGCGGCTGGTGGGCCAAGGCGATCCGCAACACCGCCCGGATGGCGTGGTTCTCCTCGGACCGCTCGATGCGTGAATACGCGGACGAGATCTGGCGCGTCCGCCTGGGCTGAAGGACGTCCCGGTTTCGAAAGGAAGTCCTGGTTTCGAAAGGAAGTCCTGGTTTCGAAAGGTCTCGGACCTTTCGCGGGTCCAGGGCGGCGCCCTGGTGTCGAGCTCCGCCCCGACACCCCGCCCAAGGGCCTCAGGCCCTTGGGAAACCCCTGAGCCGGCGCAGGTTGCGTAGAAGCCGGTGACGGATCAGCGCCACGCGCTCGGCGAGGCCGAGCCGGCGCCGGACGAAGACGTGCGACACCCGGCCGAGACGCGGCCCCCGGTCCGGCTCGCCCTTGCGCAGGGCGATGTCGGGCAGCGCGGCCCCCTGCGTGATCCTCAGGGTCCGGACGGCCGGGAACACGAAGCTCCGGAACATGGAGCGCGTGTAATAGGAGAATTCGTCGTAGGCGGTGATCGCGCGTGACCGCCCGGTCGCCGGATCCTGGACCGTCAGCGTGCCGGCCCGCGGGCCGTAGGTCACCAGGGCGCCGATCACGCGACGCGGCCGCCCGAGCGGGATCTCGACGCTCGCGCCCTCGGGAATCTCCAGGAAGTGCAGCGGGATGCCGTTGCGGCGCAGTTCGAACCCGCATTCCAGGCCGGGGAGGGTGCGCAGCGGCAGGGATTCGAACCGGACCGGCAATCGCCGGAGCCGGTCGACATAGGCGCGGCCGGGGGGCGGCGCCCGCATGAAGGCGTAGACCAGGATGCCGTAGAGTTCGGCCCCGGCCGGGGCGAGATGGGTCCCGTCCTTCAGCAGGTAGGTGATGTCGCCCGCCCCCGCGGCGGCCACCGGGGCGGCGATGTCGAGGTAGACGATGCCGTAGAGGGCGCGGTACTCCGCGAGCAGGGCGGCGACGGGCTCGGCCGCGTAATCGACCCCGCCCTGGTGGAGGTTGAGGAAGGCCACCGGCAGGCCCCGCCGGGCGGTCGCCGCCAGGATGTCGTCCAGGTAGGCCCGCATCGTCGCGCCGTCGAAGTAGCGGACGTTGCCGGTGAACAGCTCCAGCAGGACGTGGTCGCAGGGACAGGCGTCGAGGATCTCGTCGATCAGGGCGGCGATCGAGGGCAGCGAGTGGCCGCCCCAGCCGCTGCGCAGGAAGGTGACCGGCCGCCCCTCGGCCGCGGCCAGGGCGTTGGCGTGCTCGACATAGCCCGCCAGCTCCGTGACGCTGTAGCCGAGGCAGAGCACGCGGAGCATCGACGCAGACCGACTCACGGGAAGGGACGAAATCCCAAAGGGCGCCCGGCCCTTTGGCGGGGTATCGGGGCGGAGCCCTGATGGTCCGGGCGCGGTCCGCGGACGGGCGCCGTGGTCAGTCGAGCACGATCGGGTAGCAGCGCGCGCCCACCGCGGCGGCGAGCACCTGCACGGCGCCGACGGTGGCGATGTCGCCGGCCACGTGGACGACGTCGGTGGCGCGCAGGCTCGGCAGGTGGGCGGTGAGCGGGCCGGAGCGCACGTCCGGCGGCCGCTGGCCGCCGCGGTCGGCGCAGAGCACGATCCGGCCGACGCCGGTGCAGCGCAGCCAGTCCAGGCTCTCGCGCATGTAGAGGTCGAGGGCGTCCCGGGCGCCGACCGCCAGCGCCATCTCGCGGGCGGGCTCGACGTAGCGGGCCGCCCGGGCGATCGCCCAGATCGGGCCGAAGCCGGCTCCCGCCGCCACCAGCACGAGGCGCCCGCCGCCGGGCCGGTACTGGCCGCGGCCGACGGGGCCCTTCAGGCGCACGGGCTGGTCGAGCCGGATCGCGTCGACCGGGCCGCCCTCGGGGTCGCGGGGGATGTGGAACACCGCCTCGTTGATCTCGGCCGAGCCGTCGATCCGCAGGGTCGGGGACAGGGTCAGGGCAGGCAGGCCCGCGAAGGTGACGAGCGCCTGGTGGCCGGGCTCGAGGTTCGGGCGCCGGGTCAGGGTCGCCACGACCTCGACGATGCCGGGGCAGAGCCGCCGGATCTGCGAGACGGTGCCCTTGCGGATGGCGACGGCCGGGGGCGGGGCCTCCTCCTGGCCCAGGATCGGGGC
>NZ_VRVA01000073.1:0-28156 GCF_008039945.1 Methylobacterium sp. WL64 | reverse complement strand
TCGCTCCCCTCTCCCGACCCCCTTCGGGGGCCACCCTCCCCCGCAGAGGGGGGAGGGAGAGCGCGCGGGTCTGGCAGGCGGCGCGCCCTTCACCCGCCCGCCTCCGGCTCCGGCGGGTAGCCCACCGCCTCGCGCTTCTCGGAGACCGACAGGAACCCGGCCGCCTCGACCCGGCGCCACAGGGATTCCCGCTCGCCCGACAGAGCCTCGATCCGGTCGAGGTCGGGTTCCAGGGCCATCGGTCCGAAGGCCGGCTCCAGCCAGACGGCCAGCGCCTGGGCGGTGCGGGCGGCGAGCGGGATCAGGGTCTGGCGGTAGAGCGCCCTGTTGGCCTCGGCGTAGTTGGCGTGGGTGCTGTCGCCGGGCAGGCCGAGCAGCAGGGGCGGTACCCCGAACGCCAGGGCGATCTCCCGGGCGGCGGCGTTCTTGGCCTCGACGAAGTCCATGTCCCGGGGCGACAGCGCCAGGGGCTTCCAGTCCAGGCCGCCCTCCAGGAGCAGCGGCCGGCCGGCATTGGCGGCCCCCTGGTAATTCGCCTCCAGCTCGGCCTTCAGCCGGTCGAATTGCGGTTCGGTGAGCGCCGCGCCGGCGAAGACCAGCGCACCCGAAGGCCGGGCCGCGTTGTCGAGCAGCGCCTTGTTCCAGGCGCTCGCGGCGTTGTGGATGTCGAGGGCGGTGGCGGCGGCCTCGATCGGGGCGAAGCCGGCATAGTCGTCGTCCGGGTGGAACAGGCTGAGCGCCAGGATCGGGGGCACCTCGGGGGCGCCGGGTGCCGGCAGGTCGAACCGCCGGCTGCTGCCGCCCACCGTGTAGACGTAGGCGGCGGGCCAGCCGTCGGGACCCGGCAGCATCCGCATCCGACCGGGCCGCAGACTCTGCAGGGCCGCGATCCGCCCGTCGAGGCTCACCGCCTCCAGGTAGGCGATGCCGCTGAGCGTCAGGTCCGCGTAGACGGTCTCGAGCAGGCGCGTGCCGCTCTCGCGCGGGTTCGGCCGGGCGAGCAGCGCCATGAGATCGGCCGCATGGCCGGCGCCCGGTCCGGTGGCCATGAGCGGCAGGCTGGCCGCCCCCTCGGCGACCATCCGGACCGCCCGGTGCACGATCGGGTTGCGCTGGTAGCCGGCCCTTGCCAGCGCCGCCGGGTCCCGGGCGGTCCAGCTCGCTCGCCCGTCGGTGTAGAGCGCGAAGGCCGGGGCGGCCTTGGTGGCGAGGGCCGGCCCCGGAGGGCCCCCGGTGGCGCGGCGCGCCACCCGCGCCATCCGATCAAGGAAGGTCGCCATGCCGGTCCGCTCCTGCGCCATGATGATGTCGACCTCCGAGCGTCCGCCGGCCCGGGAGGGCCGGGCCTGGACCGGGAGGCTTCGGATGGTCTGGGCCAGCGCCCTCGGGCATCACGGCGGCTGCGGCGAATACACCGCACCCGAACCGGCACCGTGGCGACGCCGCTACAGCCTGGATGGGCGAAGTCGTGTATTCAGGATGCAGTTCGTTCCAGAGACCACGAACCGACTCCCGGCGCGCTTCCCGCAGAAGCGCGCCGTATTGTTTTGTGCGCGCTTCGACAGCACGGCTTGGATCCGGCGCCCTGCACGCGCGGGCCATCCCAACCCCACGTCGAGGCGCCGCAGCGCCGCATCGGCAGCCGACGCGCTTAGGCAGTGCGGGAACGGGCGCGACGCGCCTCCGCCCCTGTGGAAGCGGCGGGTATCGCGAGCCTGATGTTGAGAGCGATGTCGGCCCAACCTTCGCGGCGGCTGCGTGTGCGCCGCAGGATGCAGGGCAAAGATCCGCCGATCGGGCGACTTACCGCGTCAGAAGGCAGGGTATTCGAGATCGGGGCACGCCGGGCTCGGACATCGTCCCGAGAGGTCGCCGCCGGATTCCGGATGAGGCCAAACGAAAACCGAACGCCGCGACGCCGATCAGACGGCCTCGACTTCGCGGCTGACGACGTTGGCGGCCTCTCGGGCGCAGCGCAGAACCGCAGCCCGATCGGTCTCGCTCGCGATCGCGTTCCACAGGCGCAGCAGCTCGACCGTCGCGCTCAGGTCGGGGCGGACCGTCGCCACACCGTAGAAATCGCCCACCGGGCAGCCGAGGGTCTCAGCGATCATCCGGAGGCGCCGATGGGCTCCGTCGGACAGACAGCTCTCAGGATTAACATCCGAGTTCACGGGCCATCCTCCGATGTACACGGGTTTATAGCAGTCGCCCTGCGTGTATGCAATTTAAGGATGCAGCCCGGCGTCACGTTCCCGTGTGACCGCGCACAATTTGGTTTCAGAGGCCGCGGATCCGCGGCGCGCGGGGTGCGTCGAGCAGCAGGTGCGTCACCGCCCAGACCAGGGCGTCGAGGCGATCGGGCGAGCCGCCGCTCGACAGGCCGTCCGGACCGAAATCGCACAGCTCGTCCTCCAGGGCCGGGAAGGCCCCGACATGGTGGACGAGCCCCCGGGCGTAGAGCAGCGACACCGGCTCGGCGCGCAGGTACTTGCCCCGCGTCGCGCAGACGGGCGTGACCGGCACCGCCGGGTCGCACTGGGCCAGCACCGCGGCGGCCATCTCGCCGCCCTGGTTGACCTCGACCACCAGGGCGTCGGCCCGAAACCGATGATAGAGCGCCAGCGCCGCCCCGGCCCAGGCCTGGGGGCTCGCCCGAGCGAGGCTCGCGTCCGCCAGCACGTAGGCGTGGGTGCCGGCCCGACCCGCGGCCACGATCCCGCAGGCATCCGAGCGCGCGCCCGAGGTCGCGGGCGGATCCACGGCCACCACGATCCGGGCGAGCTCCGGGGCGGCGCCGACCCGGCCGGCCTCCAGGGCGGCACGGTCCCACAGGGCATCGTCCCGGTCGGCGATCAGCTCGCCGTCGAGTTCCTGGCGGCCGAGGCGGGTGCCGGCATAGCGCCCGACCACCTGCTCCAGAAAATCCGGGGCGAGGTGCCGGGCATTGTCGTGGGTGCGGGCGCGGCTGACCACGGTGCGCGGGTCGGCGAGCAGGCGGCGGATCAGCGGCACCGGCCTGGGCGTGGTGGTGACGAGGTTGCGCGGGCGGGTGCCCAGCCGCAGCCCGAATTGCAGCATGTCGAACGCGGCCTCGGGCCGGCGCCACTTGGCGGCCTCGTCGCACCAGGCGGCGCCGAATTGCGGGCCGCGCAGCGCGTCGGGCTCCTCCGCCGAGAAGGCCTGGGCCACCGCGCCGTTGTCCCAGGCGAGCCGGCGCAGGCTCGGCGACCAGCGCGGGCGCACCCGGCCCCGGGCCGGCAGGTTGAGCAGGCCGGACGGCCCCTCGACCATCACGTCGCGCACGTCGAGATGGGTCTCGCCCACCAGGGCGATGCGCCCGACCGGCTCCGGCGTGAAGGCCGGATCGCCCCGGGCCAGCGCGTCGACCCACTCGGCTCCGGTGCGGGTCTTGCCGCAGCCGCGGCCGCCGATCACCGCCCAGGTGGTCCAGGGCGTCGCGGTCTCGGCGGGCGGCAGCTGGTCGGGGCGGGCCTGGTGCAGCCAGTCGTCGGCCAGGGCGCAGACCAACGGCGCCGGCAGGGTCGCGAGGAAGTCAGGCAGCCTTCCGGTCGCGGACAAAGCCAGCATAGCGGCGCGCGATCTCCGTGCGGAGCGCAGGCAGGTCGGGTCCGGTGCCGCCATCGCCGCCCTCCCCCTGCGCCTGTCCGCCGGTCCGCGCATGCGCCTGCCCCGGAGCGATCTCGTCGAGCAGCCGCTTGAGGCCGCCGAGGTCGCGGAGCACCCGGGCGGAATCCAGCACCGCCGCCCCCTGCCCGCTCAAGGCGGCGTCGAAGGCGGCGATCTGCCGGGCGATGTGGGCGCGCAGGTGCGCCCGCAGGACCGGCGGGTCTGCCGCCGAGTCCGGATCGAGGATCCCGCGCTCGACCGCCGCCTCCGAAAGCTCGGTCTGGGGCTCACGTTCGGGCTCGGCCGGCGGCTCGGGCCGGGCCACGCCGCAGACCGCCATCAGCCGGCGGGCGGCGTCGCGCCCGATCCCGACCGCCTCGGCGACGTCGCCGGGATCGTTCTGCGCCGCGCCGATGAGGCGGCCGAGCGCCGCCCGGCGCGCCTCCGGCCAGCGCGTCACCACGTCCTGCCGCCAGCGGCGCGGCCTCAGCCAGCCGGACCGGGCGTTCCAGGTGGAGATCGTGGCCGGCTTGACGCCGGTGCGGGCGCTGATCTCTTCGAGCGTCAACGCAGTCTCGCTCAGGAGCTGCTCGGCCAGGGCGCGCCGCTCCGACGGGAGCGCATCGAAGGACCGCATCGCCGCCGCTCCGCACACTTCTCGACCGTGCCTGTCTTGTACCCGAGGAGCGCGACGGTGTCAATCTCTAAAATCCTAAAAACGGATTTTAGGCAGATCTTCGGGGCACCGCCTCACCCCTCCCACCGCGCCACGCCGCCATGGCCGGAGCAGGTGCCGCGCCTCGTGTGGCTGAAGCTCCAGGTGTCGTCGCGGCACTTGGCCGTGGCGCCGGCCGGCTTGCCGCCGTCGCGGGTCTTGGCCGGGCGATGCACCTCGGAGCCGTCGCGGCTGCGGTAATGGCCATGCCGGTCCAGGGTCGATTCGTCCGGCTCGCGGACATCCCGGGCGCAGGCGGCGCCCGCGAATCCCAGAAGCACGGCACCGGCCAGCGCCAGCCGCGCGCAGGCATGGGGCCTCACCGGTCGGCACCGCGCATAGCGACCGCGCTTGGCGACCGCGCTTGGCGACCGCGCCGGCAAGGGGCTTACTGCTGCCCCGGAATCGTCGCGCGCGGTGTCGTTCGGGCCGGTGGCGCTCGGCCCGCGACCGCCACCGGATCCTCGGGGGGGGCCGGCATCGGCCGACAGCAAAGCCCCGGGGCGGATCGGGTTCGGTCTCACAGGGTACCCTATGGGTTGTGTCGAATGGCATCAGACACAACCCGTGCGGGGCCGTCACGGACTATCTCGGGTTAGCTTTAAACATCTCGCAAGTTGTAATCGTGGGCGGCGGGGCCGCGCGGGTCGCGCCGCGTCCCAGGCGAGACCCGATCCGCACCGTGCGGCACCGCGACGGCGCGCGATGGCGAAATTTCCTTTGCGGGGCCGGATGTTGCGCCGGATCCGGCCTCATCGGCGGGTCGGGATCCTGCACCGTCAGAGGCTCCTGATTGCCGTCTGCGGTGGGTTTTCCGGGTTTGGCGATGCGCGCAGCGCCCGGGAGCGGCAGCGCTGTCGATGGCCCCGGCGCAGGCTTCCAGAGCAGAGCGACAGGTCCGGGACTGCACGCGATCGAGACAGACCTTCGCGTATGCGGTGGCCCGGCGCCCGTCGAACACCAAGCACAGGTCTAGAAAAAGTCTTGAGGCACCATGAAATCCGGTTCGATACTTTATTGGTCGAACCGTGCTTTCGCTGCAGTCACCCGCGTCCGATCTGCGTATTGGACATGGAGCGAGCCGTTTTCGTCGCGCGTCCTGCAAAAATACCGGGGTTGCCGGGGAGACCTGTGCGACGGTAATCTATGTGACTGGCGCGTCGGCGACGCGTTCGAAAATGAATACGGGGGCGAAGTGTTCGTTCTGGTGCTGGCCACCCTGGCGGGTGGCATTCTGACCTGTGTCGGCGCATGGCCATGGTTCGGCCCCGGCGCGGTCCTCCTGGCCCCGTTCGGCGCGGGAAGCGCGGCGGTCTTCGCCGGCCTCCTCCTTGCCGCCGTGCGCAGCCGGCATCCCGCCGCCGCGCACAAGCCGATGGTGAACATCCAGTCCGAGGCGCCCCGCGCCGTCGCCAACGACACGCTGTCGGGCCAACGCCGCCGGGCCTGACCCGCGGCCGGGACATCGGAAGCAGGGAGGGTTCGGTCGTGGCCCTGAAGGCGCGCGCCGGCCCTCCGATGGTGAGCGCCTCACGAAGACGCGCCGGTCGGGCCCCGCGGGAGCACGTGCGGTTTTGAAAGCCCCGCCTGACCGGTCTTTCCCGGCCTCGCGCGCCTCTTGGATCGACGGGCGCGGGGCGGCACGCTCCTCGGATCGCGACAGACGGCGCCGACAGGGCCGGCCTCGGATGCCTGACGCCAGCCGGTGCTGGGCCGGGGGCCGCCGATTGGAGCCCCGTCACGCGTCGGCCCGCGAACCCCTCGGACCACCCCCCAGCGGCCCCAGATGCGTCACGCCGAAGCCGTCGGCGTATTTGAGGCCGTAGCCGAGGGCACGATCGAAGCCGATATGGGCGGCCCAGATCAGCCCCGCCGCGAGGGCCTCCGGGGCCGGCCCGAACACGCCCCAGGCCAGGCAGGCGACAGGCGGGCCGTACCCGTGTGCGGCGTTGTAGAGCGCAGCCCCCGCCGACCGCCCGGCGACATAGCCCAGCAGGGTCAGGTCGGGGACGAAGAAGAGCAGGGCGAACAGCCACCAGCCGGCGTCCAGGCGGCCATACGCCACCGTGGCGGCAGCGGCGATGCAGACGCCTTCGAGACGCAGGAGCAGCTGCGGCACTCCCGTTACCATTCCGGCCATGACGTCGTCTCCGGCTTGACGATCCCGAGGCTCGCCGATCCATTTCCGAATGGCGATATCGAGATTCGGCATGGCGGTACCCGAAATATGAATACCCTCGACTGGACCCTGCTGCGTGCCTTCCTGGCGGTGGTGGAGACCGGATCGCTTTCGGCGGCCGCGGCGCTCATCGGGGCGACCCAGCCGACCCTGAGCCGGCATATCCGCGCGCTGGAGACCGCGCTCGGCGTCACCCTGTTCATACGCTCGGCCCGGGGGCTCGATCCGACCGAGGCGGCCCTCGGCCTGATCGACGCCGCGCGCGCCATGGGCGAAGCCGCCGAAACCTTCGCGCTCAAGGCTCAGGGTCGCGCGCAGGGCCTGCGCGGGACGGTGCGCATCACGGCCTCCGTGATGGTCGCCAACCTGCTGCTGCCGCCGATCCTGGCGGACCTGCGGGCGGCCGAGCCGTGCATCCAGATTGAACTCGTCGCCTCGGATCAGGCCCAGAACCTGCTGCGCCGGGATGCCGACATCGCCATCCGGATGTTCGACCCGACCCAGAATGCGCTGATCGCCCGCAGGCTCGGAGAGGCGCCGCTCGGCCTGTTCGGCACCCACGGCTATTTCGAGCGCCGCGGTCGGCCCCGCACGGTGGCGGACCTCGATGAGCACGACGTCCTCGGCTTCGACCGCAGCGACGCCCTGCTGCGGGCCTATGCCGCCCACGGGCTCCGGGCCGCGCGCACGGATTTCCCGATCCGCTGCGACGACCAGATGGCCTACTGGAACCTGATGCGGGCCGGGGCCGGCCTCGGCTTCGCCCAGGTCCTCCTGGCGGGACGCCACCCCGAGCTGGAGCAGGCACAGATCGGCCTTGCCCTCGCGCCGCTGCCGGTCTGGCTGGTCCTGCACGAGGAGGTGCGCGGCAACGCCCGGAACCGCCGCGTCGCCGATTTTGTGACGGACGCGCTCGGCGCCCTGCTGCGCGGCGGCTGAGTGCGCGCGCCCGCGGCGCTCCGGCTCACGCCGGCTGGCGCTGGGCCGGGGCGTAGCCGAAGCGGATGATCTCGTGGGACAGCCGGTCCAGCGGCAGGACCTTGGCCGCGGCGCCGCGCTCGATCGCCTCCTTGGGCATGCCGAACACCACGCAGCTCTCCTCGTCCTGCGCCACCGTGAGCGCGCCGGCCCGGCGCATCTCCAGGAGGCCGTTGGCGCCGTCGTCACCCATGCCGGTCATGAGGATGCCGAGCGCGTTGGCGCCGGCGCATTGCGCGGCCCCGCGGAACAGCACGTCCACCGACGGGCGGTGGCGCGAGACCAGCGGGCCGTCCTTCACCGCCACGGTGTAGCGGATGCCGCTGCGCTGGAGCAGCAGGTGCCGCCCGCCGGGGGCGATCAGGGCCCGCCCGGGGACCACCGCGTCGCCGTCCTCCGCCTCCTTGACCGCGATGGCGCAGAGCCCGTCCAGCCGCTTGGCGAAGGCCGCTGTGAAGTGCTCGGGCATGTGCTGGACGATGACCAGGCCCGGGCAATCCGGCGGCAGCGCCTCCAGCACGTCGCGCAGGGATTCGGTGCCGCCCGTGGACGCGCCGATGCAGACGATCGGATCCGTCCCGGCCAGGGCCCGGGGGCGGGCGCTGAGCGGCAGCACGGCGTCGGCGGTGAGCTTGGCCTCCACCGGCCGGGGAGCCGGAAGGCCCGGGCGCAGCTTCGCCCGGGCCGCCGCCCGCACGGCGTCGCAGACCCGCACGGAGGATTCCATCAGGAACTAGCGGGTGTCGACGCGGGGCTTCGGGAAGACATCGACCGCCCCCGCCTCCAGCACTTCGAACAGGGTCCGCGAGCCGTCCTCGGTGAGCGTCGAGCAGACGATCACCGGGATCGGCCGCTGCGCCATGATCTTGCGCAGGAAGGTCAGCCCGTCCATCCGGGGCATCTCGAGGTCGAGGATGATGACGTCCGGCACCTCGTCGTGGATGCGCCGCGCCGCGATGAACGGGTCGGCCGCCGTGCCCAGCACGGTGATGTCGGGGGCAGCCTCAAGGATGCCCACCAGGGTCTGCCGGACCGAGGCGGAATCGTCCACGATCAGGACGCGGATCGGCGCGCCCCGCCTCACGCGACCGCGCCCGGCGTCCGGCCGAAGATGGTCGAGGAGATCTGAGCCAGGCCCGGCACCCCGGCCCCGGCCATCGATTCCGAGTGGCCGACCACCAGGAAGCCGCCGGGCCGCAGGTGCGTGGCCAGCCTGGACAGCACAGCCCGCTGGGTATCCTTGTCGAAATAGATCAAAACGTTCCGGCAGAAGATGATGTCCACGTCGCGATCGACCGGATATTGTGCGTTCATCAGGTTCAGGTGCTTGAAATGGACCCGGCTGCGCAGCTCCGGGACGATCCGCCCGACCTTCCAGGACGGGTTGCGGGCGTTCATCACGTAGCGCCTGCGGAAATGCGGCGGCACCGCCTGGAGGACGTCGTCCGGATAGATGCCGTCGGCGGCGACCCGCAGCACCTCCGTGGAGACGTCGGTGCCGAGGATCGCGTAGTCGAGGGCGTGCCCGGCCATCGCCATGTCGTGCAGCACCATCGCGAGGGTGTAGGCCTCGGCCCCCGTGGAGGCGGCGGCGCTCCACAGCTTGAGCCGCGCCTGGGTGATGCCGTTCCGGCGCAGCATCGGGATCAGCTCGTCCCGGAGCTGGTCGAAATGCGCCGGCTCGCGGAAGAAGTCGGTCTTGTTGGTGGTGACGCAATCGACGATGTGGACGAACTCTTCGGCGAGGTGGCCGTGATCGAACACGTGCCGCCCGTATTCCGTCAGGGTCTCGATGTCGAGCGCACGCATGCGCTTGCGCAGCCGGCTCTCCACCATGGTGCGCTTGGCCGGTGGGATCTGGATTCCGACCCGGTCCTGGATCATCTCCGCGACGGTTTCGAAATGGCGGTCGTTCAGGCGCGGCATGGTGTGGCTCCCGGTGGGGCGATCAGGCCGCGAGCGAAGGCAACAGGAGCGCCGGGTCTTCCCCGGCCATCAGCGCCCGGAGGTCGAACACCACCACGAAGGCGTCGCCCTTCCGGCCGATGCCGGCGATGTAGGTCGAGCGCCAGCGGCCGCCGACATCGGGGGCGGGCTCCAGCTCCGCGCTGTCGAGCTCGGTCACCTCGATGACCCGGTCGGCCACGAAGCCGACCCGCATCGGCCGGTCGCCCATGGGGATGTTCAGCAGGATGATCCGGGTCGCCGGGGTCGCCGGGATCGCCGGCAGGCCGAGCTTGGTCCGCAGGTCCACCACCGGGTAGCTCTGGCCGCGCACGTCGATCATGCCGACCAGGAACGGCGGCGCCTGCGGCAGGGACGCCGGCGGGCGGTAATCGAGGATCTCGTGTACGGATTCGATGTCGATCCCGAAGATCTCGCGATCGAGGCCGAGGGTCAGGTATTGCCACAGGCTGGACATGCTGGTCTCCGGCTGGGTCGCGGCTGGCCGGATCCGGCCCGGAACGCGGGGGACACGGGGCTTCGTCGCGGCGACGTGAGGATCGGGGGTCTCGGGGATCGGGCGTCTCGACGGGAGGCGCCGCGCGGAGGGAGCCCGCGCGGTGCCGGGATCGGTCAGGCGACGCGGACGAAGTCGGCATCGCGGGCGTCACCCTCGCCCATGTCCAGGGCGAAGCCACCGCCCGGGGCGAGGGTCGGCCGGCCGGCGCGGGCCTTGGTGCCGCCCCGGGCTGGGGAGGCCGCAGCCGGCGCAGTCCCCATCCGGGTTGCCACGCCACGCAGCCGCGAGACCGCCTGGTCGATGCCCGTCTCGGCGTCCTCGATGCGGAAGTAGGCGATGGTCGCCTGAAGCCGCTCGGCCTGGGTCGCCAGCTCCTCCGAGGTCGCCGAGACCTGCTGGGATGCGCTGGCGTTCTGCTGGGTCACCTTGTCGAGCTGCTGGATCGCCTGGTTGATCTGGGCCGAGCCGACATCCTGCTCCCGGCACGCCGCGGAGATCTCCTCCACCAGCAGCGCGGTCTTGCGGATGTCGGGCACCAGACGCCCGAGCATCTCGCCGGCCTGCTGGGCCGCCTTGACCGTGTCGGAGGACAGGGTCCCGATCTCGGCGGCCGCGGCTTGGCTGCGCTCGGCGAGCTTGCGCACCTCGGACGCCACCACCGCGAAACCGCGGCCGTGCTCCCCGGCGCGGGCCGCCTCCACGGCGGCGTTGAGCGCCAGCAGGTCGGTCTGGCGGGCGATCTCCTGCACGATGGTGATCTTCTGGGCGATGGTCTGCATCGCATCGACGGCGCGTCCCACCGCGGCGCCGCTGGCCTCGGCATCCTTGGCCGACTGGCGCGCGATCGCCTCGGTCTGGCTGGCGTTCTCCGCGTTCTGCTTCACGTTGGCGGCCATCTCCTCGACGGAGGCGGACGCCTCCTCGGTGGAGGCCGCCTGCTCGGTGGAGCCCTGCGACAGCTGCTCGGCCGAGGCCGACAGCTCCTGCGAACCCGCCGACACGTTGCCGGCGGCGGTGGCGGCCTCCGTCACCACGGCCCGGAGCTTGCCCAGCATCTGCTCCAGGGCGATGCCGAGCACGTCCTTGTCGGACAGGCGCTTGGCCTCGATGGTCAGGTTGCCCGCCGCGATCGCCGAGGCGACGCCGGCGATTACCTGCAGGTTGTCGGTCGTCGCCCGGAGGTGGGCCTGAACCTCGCTGCTGAGCCCGCCGAAATCCTTCGTGAGGGTCTTGGTGAAGTCGCCGAGCGAGGCGGCGGCCAGCACGTCCGAGATCTCCCGGAAGGCCTGCTCCACCGCCAGAGCGGTGCCCTGGATCCGGCCGACCTCGTCGAGGCGGCCGGTCTCGAACGGCGTCGCCAGGGTCGCCAGGCGGGTGCTGATTGCGGTGACCGGCTTCGCCACGGTGCGGACCAGCACGAACCCGATCGCGACGGCGATCACGAGGTTGGCCGCGATGCCGAGCAGGATCATCTGCGTCGTGGTCTCGAAGGCCGCATTCTGCGCGTCCTGGCGGGTGCGCATCAGGGTGTTCTCGACGTTGACCATCTCGGCGACCTCGGCGCGCAGGCCGTCCATGGCCGCCTTGCCGGCGCCGGCGATCTCGGTCTGGCGCGCGGCCTCGCGGGTCTCGGGATTGGCCATCCCGGCGATGCCCTTCTCGGCGACGCCGTCATGCCAGGCCTCGGCCTGCTTGCGAATCGTCTCGAGCCGCTCCTGCTGGGCCGGGTTGTCGGAGGTCAGCGCCTTGGCCTGCCGCCAGGCAACGTTGAAGGCCTCCCAGCCCTTCTGGTAGGGCGCCAGGAACTTGGCATCCCCGGAGAGCAGGAAGCCGCGATAGCCGGTCTCCTGGTTGACCATGCCGGCCAGCGCCCGATCGGCGGTGTCGATCACCTTGATGGTGTGGTCGGTCCAGTTCACCGACTGACGGATCTCGGCTGATTTCCAGTACACGATACCGTTGATGCCGAGGCTGACCACCAGCATCAGGGTGAAGGCCAGGAACAGCTTTCGCGGGATCGAAATGTTGTCGAGCAGGTTCATGGCCTTCATCCTCGGGGGCGGGGATCTCGATCGGGGAGCACCCTGCGGTTGGCGGGGTCCGGGTGGGGCCGGACGGCGGTTGATCGTGGCGGCGACGGCCTGGACAGGACGCCAGGTCGGCGCCGCTCAGGCGGCGCGGATGAACTCCGAATCGCGGGCGTCGCCCTCGTTCATGTTCAGGACGAAGCCCGGCTGCGAGG
Organism: Methylobacterium sp. WL64; assembly: GCF_008039945.1. NCBI lineage: Bacteria > Pseudomonadati > Pseudomonadota > Alphaproteobacteria > Hyphomicrobiales > Methylobacteriaceae > Methylobacterium > Methylobacterium sp. WL64. The sequence continues at coordinate 15,948 of NZ_VRVA01000073.1, read as the reverse complement.
CCACCGCGACCGGAGCGCTCCGGACGGGGCGGTGCTTGGCTGCGGCCCTGGCCGGCACGGCCATCCGGGCTGCCGTCGTCCGCAGCTGCGCGGCCGCGGCGTCGGGACCCGCCTCCTCGATGCGGAAGTAGGCGATGGTCGCCTGAAGCCGCTCGGCCTGGGTCGCCAGCTCCTCGGAGGTCGCCGAGACCTGCTGGGACGCGCTGGCGTTCTGCTGGGTCACCTTGTCGAGCTGCTGGATCGCCTGGTTGATCTGGGCCGAGCCGACATCCTGCTCCCGGCACGCCGCCGAGATCTCCTCCACCAGCCCCGCAGTCCTGCGGATGTCGGGCACCAGACGCCCGAGCATCTCGCCGGCCTGCTGGGCCGCCTTGACCGTGTCGGAGGACAGGGTCCCGATCTCGGCGGCCGCGGCTTGGCTGCGCTCGGCGAGCTTCCTCACCTCGGACGCCACCACCGCGAAGCCCCGGCCGTGCTCCCCGGCGCGGGCCGCCTCCACGGCGGCGTTCAAGGCCAGCAGGTCGGTCTGGCGGGCGATCTCCTGCACGATGGTGATCTTCTGGGCGATGGTCTGCATCGCATCGACGGCGCGTCCCACCGCGGCGCCGCTGACCTCGGCGTCCTTGGCCGACTGACGCGCGATGGTCTCGGTCTGGCTGGCGTTCTCGGCGTTCTGCTTCACGTTGGCGGCCATCTCTTCCATCGACGCCGAGGCCTCCTCGGTGGAGGCCGCCTGCTCGGTGGAGCCCTGCGACAGCTGCTCGGCCGAGGCCGACAGCTCCTGCGAGCCCGCCGACACGTTGCCGGCCGCGACCGACGCGTCGGCCACAATCGCCCGGAGCTTGCCCAGCATCGTCTGCAGCGCCCGGCCCATCGAGTCCCTGTCGGAGAGGGGGCGCGCCTCGACCGTGAGGTCGCCCGCCGCGATCGCGTTGGCGATCGCGGCCGTGTCGTTGAGGCTGGCGGTCATGCGGTTCAGGGCGGCCACGAGGTCGCCGATCTCGTCCCGCGAGGTCACGGTGATCGTCGTGCCGAGGTCTCCCACCGCGACGGCCTCGGCAAGTGAGACCGCCCGCAGGAGACCGCGCGCGATCGAGACGGCGAGCCAGGTGGCGATGATGAATCCGAGGAGCAGCGCCCCGGCGACCGTGGCGATCAGGATCGTCCGCCCGTCGCGCGTTTCCACCCGGGCGTGCTCGGCCGCGTCGGCCATCTGCTGGGTCTCGTACTGAGCCAAGGCGTCGATGGCCTGCAGGGTCGCCGTGCTGGCGGTGACGTAGTCGCCCGCAGCAAGGTCGGCGGCGCGGATGGTCGCGCCGTTCTCGACCGTGGCCAGGGCCTTTCGGAACGAGGCGATCCAGAGGTCGAACGAGGGCCGGACGGGCGGCCCCTGGCTATGGTCTCCGGCCATACCGTGCTTGGACTCGGCCAGGGCGCGGAGCAGCGCGTCGAGCCTCGGCGCGAGGTTGGATTCCAACGTCCGCGCGGCTTTTACATGCTGCTCCAGCGCGGGGTAACTGATCGCCCCGGTGGTGGCCTTCAGGCCGCCCCAGGCCCGTTCGATCTGGATCTGGAATGCGGCGACGGCGCGGGCCACGCCGGCGTCGGTCCCGGCCTTCGCCGAAACAGCCTCGAGATCCGCCTGCAGGGCCCTCAGTGCCGGGATGCCGACCGTTTCGATCTCGGTCCAGGTCCGGACATTGGAATTGACCTGGGTCAGCGTGACGACTTGGCCGGCGATCACCGCCTGCTTCTCGAGCCGGCCCTTGACCTCATCGTAGAGCCGCAGGCCCTTCTCGGTATCGATCTGATCCTTGATCTTGGACAGCTTTGCCTGGACGGCGCTGCGCCTCTCCGCCGCTTGCTTGGCGAAAACCGCCATCTGGTCGTCGTCGACTGCGATCACCGCGGCGCGCGTCAGCGATATGGCGTTGAACAGATCGGACTTGGCCTCCAGCGCGAGGGTGTTCAGGTCCGCGCGGCCGAGCACGTATTGCAGGGCCGCATCGGTATTCACGAGCTTGTAATAACCGACCCAACCCGCCAGTCCGACGAGGATGAGCATGACGCCGAACCCGGCCGCGAGCTTGGCTTTGATTGAAAAGCGCATCGACAATCTCCAAGCACAATCAATTTGATATTTGTTGCATGTCCGGAATAATGACGAACTCTTCCCCGGACTTTACAATGGAACGGATGTATTCGGGCCGCCACGACGTGCCGATCGTCGGCGCCGGCTGGCGGGTCTCGAGGGGCACCGAGGTCACCTCGAACACCTTGTCGGCCACGAGCGCGACCAGGGTCGGGTCGCCGTCGAGATCCAGTTCGATCACCACGAACCGGGTATCGGCCGTCGCGGCGTCCATCGGCATGCCGAAGCGCTCGCGGATGTCGGCGAGCGGCACCACGTTGCCGCGCACGTTGACCACGTGGCCGAGATGCGGCCGCGCCCCGGCGACCCGGGTGGTCGGGATGGGGTCGATGATCTCGCGCACCATCCCGGCCCCGAGCGCGAAGGTCTCGGTGCCGATCCGCATCATCACGACCTGGAAGGCGTGGCCCTGCTCGATCGCATCGACGAAATCGGTCATCACGCCACCTCGCGGTATTCGCGCAGCCCGTCCGGGGCGGCGCCGATCTGCCCGCCGGCCATCAGCTGGGCCGGGTCGATGATGAGGGCCGCGGTGCCGTCGCCCAGGATCGTGGCGCCCGAGAAGGTCGTGACGTCGGCGTGCAGCTTCGACAGCGACTTGATCACCGTCTGGTGATTGCCGAGGATCTGGTCGGCCACGAGCCCGAACCGGGCCTCGCCCACCGAGACGATGATCACCTTCTGGTAGGGGTCGGGCTCGCCGGCCGCCGCGAACAGGGTGCGCAGCCGCAGGAACGGCACGAGGTCGCCGCGGATGTTGAGGAAGTCCCGGCCGCGGTCGCTGCGCCCCCCCTCGGGCAGCTCGACGCATTCCTCCACGGCCGCCAGCGGCAGCACGTAGCGGCCGTCGCCGACCCGGATCAGCAGGCCCTCGATGATCGCGAGCGTCAGCGGCAGGCGCAGCACGAGGGCGGTGCCCGCCCCCGGCTCGGTGGTGATGTCGATCGAGCCGCGCAGGGCCTCGATGGTCCGCTTGACCACGTCCATCCCGACGCCGCGGCCCGACAGCGACGAGATCGCTTGGGCCGTGGAGAAGCCCGGCGCGAACAGGAACTGGTAGACCTGCTGGTCGGTGAGCGGGGTGCCGGGCGCCACCAGCCCGCGCTCCTCGGCCTTGGCGCGGATGCGCGCCACGTCGAGCCCGGCGCCGTCGTCGCGCACGGTGACGTGGACCTGGGCGCCGACATGCTCGGCGCTGAGCGTGATCCGCCCGGTGGCGCTCTTGCCGGAGGCGCCCCGGCGGGCGGGATCCTCGATCCCGTGGTCGATGGCGTTGCGGATGAGGTGCACCAGCGGATCGGCCAGGCGCTCGATCACGGTCTTGTCGAGTTCGGTGTCCTCGCCCTCGGTCACGAAGGTCACGGGCTTGCCGAGATCCCCCGACAGGTCGTGGACGAGGCGCCGGAACCGGCTGAACAGGGCCCCGATCGGCACCATGCGGATGCTCATGGTGGTGTCGCGCAGCTGCGCCGACAGCCGCTCGATCTCCTCCGCGATGGTCTGGAGCCCGGCATCGGCGTGGAGGCCGGCCAGCTGGCTCAGCCGGGCCTGGGCGATCACCAGTTCGCCGACCCGGTCGGGCAGCTCGTCCAGCCGCTCGGCCTCGACTCGCATGGTGCTGGCCGCGCGCGGCTCGGCACTGCGGGCGGGGCCGCGCCGCCCAGGTGTTTTTGCCGCCGGCGGCGGCACGGTCGGCGGCCGGGCCACGGGCGCAGGCGCCGTCTCCGACACCGCCGGCACGGGGGCTGGCGCGGGGACGGGCGCGGGAGCCGGCACCGGCGCAGATGCCGGCGCGACGGCCGGCAGGGCGGACCGCTCCTGCTCTGGGTCCGGGACGCCCGGAGGTGCGTCCTGGGATCCATGCAGCAACGGCGCCAGGGTCAGCACCATGTCGTCGCGCACGAACAGGAAGACGTCCTCGATCGCCTCCCGGGTCGCGGCGCCGCGCAGGGTCACGTCCCAGCCGAGCGCCAGGCTTTCCGGGTCCAGGGCGCCGAGGTCGGGCAGCGCGTCGAGGCGGGGCACCAGTGTGCAGGGGCCGAGTTCGCGCAGCTCGTCGAGCAGCGCCAGCGGGTTGGTGCCGTTGCGCAGCACCTCCGGGGCGAACGCGATCCCGATCCGCCAGCCTGCGGCCGGCTCGGGCGCGTCGGCGATCGCCTGCGCCTGTGCCGGCGCCCCCTCCTGCTGCGCCGGCTGGGCCTGCGCGCGGCCGACCAGGCGCTCGAGCTCGGCCAGGATCGCATCGCCGATCACCGGGGCGGTGACCTCCGGATCCTCGATCAGCGTGCGGATGTAGTCCTTCGCCGAGAGGGAGACGTTGACCAGCTCGGCGCTGATCGGCACCGCGCCGCGCCGGACCAGGTCGAAGGCGGTCTCGAAATCGTGCGTGAAGGCCGCGACCCGGTCGAAGCCGAACATCGCCCCCGATCCCTTGATCGTGTGCAGGGCCCGGAACGCGGTGTCGACCAGCGCGGTTTCGCCGGGCCGGTCGCCGAGGTCGAGCAGCGTGGTCTCAAGGCGGTCGAGAAGCTCATTGGCCTCCGCCAGGAACACCGCGCGTGGATCGTGATCAGTCATCGTCGAGCGGATCCCGTTGCGCCGTCTTCGAAAATACCGGGGCGATCACGCGCCCACCGAGGACGCTGCCCAAAGGCTATACCCCGCGATAGACCCGAGATCAGGTCTATCAATCAGGCCACACCATACTTTAAACCCGTTAAAAAATGAAGCGCTTTATCCGTCAAAAATCTCAGACCTGCGCTTTTCCCGCGCTGAAATACGTTTCTTTAGGAAACCTAATTTTGGTTCGATGAACAGAATCGGCTCTCGATTGCAAAATATGGAGACTTACAGCGAGATTAATCCAATTATTCGGCAGACTAATCGCCAATTCTATTTAACGCTCTTGATTTTTTGCGTCGGATACGCCCATCGCGCACCGAAGACGGGCGCGAAGTCAGAACAGGTCGATGCCGGCCAGAGGATCGTCGTCGTGCAGCCGCGCCGGTGCCGCCTGGCCCAGTAGGCGGTGGGACATCCGCTCCCGGACCTCGCCGAGGGTACACCCGGCGATCATCGCGGCCGCCCAGTCCCGCTCCGACCCGGCGCCGGCCTCCGGGGCCGCCGGAAGCGCCCGCAGGATCGCCTGCAGGTTCTGCATCCGCTGCTTGGCGAGGTCTTGGAACTGCATGGCCACGATCGCGCCCGAGACGTCCTGGGTGATCGCCTCGGTGGTCTGCACGGTCTGGCTCAGCACGCCGGCGAATCGCGAACTCTGCTCGACCAGGGCCTGCATCACCAGGCGGACCCGGGCGTCGGCGTTGCGGCTCTCCTCCGACATGTCGATGGTGGCGATGTCGTGCAGCAACGCGTGGCTGCTGCGCAGACCGGTGGCGATCGAGCCGATCTGCCGCTTGATCACCCCCGACAGGGCGTTGATCGTGCCGGCGAGGCTGCGGACCTCGTCGGCGACCACCGCGAACGCCTTCCCGGCCTCCCCGGCCCGGGCCGCCTCGATCTTGGCGTTCAGCGCCAGCAGGTTGGTCTGGCGGTTGATCTTCTCGATCTCGGCGATGCTGCCGTCCACAGAGGACAATTCGCCGAGCACGCCGTTCAGCGCATCCCCCATGGTGGCGCCGCGCGACGCCATGAAGCCGATCCGGTCGTTGAGCATCGCCAGGATCTCGCCGAGCGCCCCCGCGACCTCGGCGAGCGGCCGCTCGGCCCCGTCGATCCGGACCGACTGGACCGCCGTCACCAGCCCCTGCACGATCTCGGACTGGCCCCGCGTCGTCGTGGCGATCCGCTGGAACCGGTCCGACACGCCGTGCACGTCGGCCTCGACATCCGCCGAGATGATCCCGAGCTCGTCGATCAGCGCATCCAGGGTCCGGCGCTGGACCTCCGACAGGCCGAGCCGCGCCTGGAGCACGTCGGCGGCCGCGCCCCGGCCCTCCGGACGCACCACCACAGGCTCGGCGGCGGTCTCGGCGACGGGCTCGGCGACGGTGTCGGCCCGGTCGGACTCTTGAGCCGCGCGCGGATCCGCTGCGTCCGCCCGAGCTGTCCTGAGATTCGCGCGCCCCCAGAAGGCCATCACCGTGTATTCCTCGGACTCTGCCAGATCTTGCCGGGGACAGGCTTGAACGCAGGACTATCAATCACCGGGTTCCTAGCCGCGTCATCTGAATGAAAAGTTATGCTCCGGGCAGTCTGACCTCCGATCATGCAGATGATGTGACTCATTGTGCTTTGAAGCGATCATCATCTCAAGAAACGTCAATATCAATACAAGCCGCGTATTGGTGCTGAAATACAGTCGGACACCAGTCTCAGCCGAACCGGTATGCCGAAATAAAACCAATGAATTCGGCAAATATAAAACCGCTTCGCCGGTCCGGTCGAGCAGTTTTCAACAGGAATTGCAGCGCGACGGGTCGGACAATCCTGGCCGTTATGGTCAGCTCAAGGAAACTTTAACGGGCGCGACTCTTTATGCGTACGGCTGCAGCCAGTCCGGCCGCGCCTCAGCAGCGGATTGCTCATGGCCGAACACCTCACCCTCACGATGCCGGCCGATTGTACGCTGCGGACCGCGCAGGCGCTCCAGGACGATGTGCTGGCCGCCATCGAGGGCGGGTCGCGGCTCGTGCTGGATTGTGCCGCGATCGAACGGACCGACATCACCTTCGTCCAGCTCGTCGCCGCGGCCGCCCGGACCGCCGGCCGGCGCGGCCTCACCCTAGACCTGACCAACCTGCCCGACCCGGTCGTGACGGCGTTCCGGCGCGCCGGCATCGCACCGCACGCCCCGTTCGACGCCGCTCCCGCTCTCTGATCCCAGGACCGCGCCCCACCATGGCCACCGTTCTCGCCGTCGACGATTCGCCCAGCATCCGGCAGATGATCAAGATCGTGCTGAGCCCCGCCGGCCACACGGTGATCGAGGCCGCGGACGGCGCCGAGGGTCTCGCCAAGGCGAAGGCCGGGGCGATCGACCTGGTGATCACCGACCTCAACATGCCGGTGATGAACGGCATCGAGATGATCCGGCAGCTGCGCACCGTGCCGTCCTGCGCGGGCGTGCCGATCCTGTTCCTGAGCACGGAATCGGACGAGTCGGTGAAACAGCAGGCCAAGTCCGCCGGCGCCACCGGCTGGATCACCAAGCCGTTCAAGCCGGAACAGCTCCTGGCGGTGGTGTCGAAGCTGATCCGGGCTTGAGCCGCCGCCTCTCCCGAGCGGTCCACCGGATGCACACAACAGGGCCGTTCGGCGGCAAGCCTCGGAAACGCAACGCGTTTCCCCCGCCCCCTTGTGACTGCGGGTCAGGCAGGGGAGAATTTTAATCTCCGCTCAGGGCGGACGGCTCAGTCTTTTTCTCGTGACGACCTGACCGATACAGCCCCGCGCCGTCATTCCGGGGCTGCGCGGCGGAGCCCGGGATCCAGAGACGCCGGCGTATTAAGCTCCTGCACCGACGGCGGTTCTGGATCCCGGGCTCGCCTGCGGCGCCCCGGAATGACGGCGCGGGTGATCGCGTGTGGGCCCCACCCTCGGGAGATGAATCGTCCAGCCCGTGTAACCCCGATCCCGCCGCGTGCGGGAATCCACAGGCCCGTGTGGATGACGGCGGCAGCGGCAACGTGGGATCGGAACGGGGACCCGACCGGCACGTTGACCGGCGCAATCACGAACCAATCACGGCGTCTCACACAGTTCGACACAGCGGGTCGGGTACAGAATGGGCGGTCAGCCACCAGGGTCCGGAATGGCTGCGCCGCCGGCGGCCGACCAGGCGGGAGATCCGTCGCACGGGGCCGCTTTGACGGGCAGCGTCGCGCTGGGCGACAGCTTCCGGCGGTTCGCCGACGTGGTGCCGCTGATGCTGTGGCGCTCGGACGAGAACGGCCACGCGGTCCACCACAACGAGTGCTGGCTGGAGTTCACCGGCCGGCCCCTCGAAGAGGAGCTGAGCGTCGGCTGGCGCAGCGGCCTGCATCCCGAGGATTTCGAGCGCCACGCCCAGATCGTCTCGGAGGCGTTCGCGGCGCGCTCGCCGTTCACGGTGGAATTCCGGCTTCGGCGGCACGACGGCGTCTACCGCTGGCTGCTCGACACCGCCCGCCCGCTCGTGGAGGACGGCCGGTTCCAGGGCTATCTCGGCACCTGCTTCGACATCACCGACCGCAAGCATGCGGAGGAGCATATCGAGCAGGCGCTCGCCGAGAAGGAGGCGCTGCTCGCCGAGGTCTACCACCGGGTCCGCAACAACCTCCAGGTGATGGTCAGCCTGATCGGCCTGTACGGGCGGGCCGCCCCGGAACCGTGCCGCGGCAGCTTCGAGGCGCTGGGCCAGCGGGTGCGGGCGATCGCCCTGGTACAGCAGCACCTGCACGAGGCCCCTCACATCGCGTCGATCGACCTGCACGACTACCTGCACCGCCTGGCCTCGGGCCTCGGGCAGCTGCGCCGGGCCGGACGGATCGGCGTGCAGGTCGGCGGCTCCGGGACCGGGCTGGTCGAGCCGCGCACCGCCAACGCCCTGGGCATGATCGTCGCCGAGATCGTGGCCGAGTGCCTGGACGCCACCGCCGAGCACGTCGCCTGCTCGATCGCCATCGAGATCGAGCGCGCGGAGGGGCAGCCGCTGCGCGTCTCGATCGTCTCCGGGGTGAGCGAGATGGCCGCCACCGGACGGTCCAACATCCCCAAGCTCGGGCCGCGCCTGATCGCGGCCTACGCGGCCCAGGCCGAGATCCAGGTCGCGGGCGATGCCAGCACGGCCACGCCCCTGATGCTGACCCTGCCGCCGACGCAGCCGCCGGAGACCTGATCTCCGGCGCCGCGCCCCCTGGTGGTTCGCACGGGAGTCGCCAGATCTCCCCCAGCGCCGTATAGCGGCCCCGCCCAAATCCGGATCCGGTCCACCATGGTTCCCCCGATCGACACCATCGTCGAGAATTTCGCGTTCATCGACGATTGGGAAGAGCGCTACCGCTACCTGATCGAGCTCGGACGCGCCCTGCCGCCGCCGGACCCGGCGCTGCACGCCGAGACCAACAAGGTCCAGGGCTGCGCCAGCCAGGTCTGGATCGACCTCGACGTCGACCGCTCGGACTCGGAGCCGCGCCTGCGTATGCGCGGCGACAGCGACGCCCACATCGTGCGCGGCCTCGTGGCGCTGATGATCGCGCTGTTCGACGGCAAACCCCTGCGCGAGGCCGCGGAGACCGACGCGTTCGCACTCTACACCAAGCTGGGCCTGGGCGAGCACCTGACCCCGCAACGCTCGAACGGCGTCCGCGCCATGGCCGACCGGGTCCACCGGGATTCGGTGCGGTTCCTGGGGGCCGAGGCGTAGGATCGGGCCGACCCGGCCGGCCCCTCACCCGCGCGGGCTGGCGCATTCCCGCATCGCCGGATGCAAAGGGTGAAGCCGAGACCCCTCCGGCGTCCGCACCGGTCCCCCTCACGCCCGCCACAGCCGCAACCGCCCGTGGTCCGGTCCGGTCGCCTCGCGTGCCAGGCCGTAATGCTCGGCCAGCCGCCCCAGGGCGATGCGGACCACGACCTTGGCCGAGCGGGCCGGCCAACGGCGCTCGGCCTCGATCCGCTCCAGGCCCTTGAGGAAGCCGCACAGGTCGATCAGCAGCCCCGACAGGTCGCCGCCCACGGCGTCGAGGGCGCCGCGGACCCGCTGGCGCGCGGCGATCACCTGGTCGGAGGCGGCGGCCGGGTCGCGGGCGCTGCCGCCGTCGACCCGGGGGGCGCCGAGTTCGATCCCCATCCGGGGCAGCATCGCGGCCGTGGTCATGTCCCGGCGCAGCCGCTCGCCGGCCTCGAAGGCGGCCGGGTCGATCAGCGGCGCGCCGTCGCCGCCCCGGCGCCGGACCATCCAGGCCAGAGGATTTTCCGAGGCGTTGCGCAGGGTCGGCTCCGGCCCGCTGCCTGGCTCGACCGTGAGATCGTGGTGTTGGGCCAGGAACGCCATCCCGTCCGGGGCCCCGCCGCGCCGCAGCCGCGCCTGCCCGGCCGTGCCGAGCGTCAGCCGGGTGCCGCCCGGGTTCCAGGCGGCGAGGTCGGCCTCGACCAGCGCCTGCCCGGCCGCGCAGGAGAAGCGTCCGCTCCCCACCGAGACCCCGTCGCCGCCGCGGCGGACGAGCAGCCCGTCCTCGGTGAGCGGATCCGGCCGGGCATAGGCCCCGGCCTCCCCGAGCCGGGCCAGAAGCCGCGCCGCCTCGGACGTCAGGGGCGTCCCGGCCGTCCCACGCGCCGCCGCCTTCGCCCGGCTGGACTTCGCCTTTTTGTTCATGTTTTGTTCCAATCCCGGTACGCAAGGCCCGTCACCACGCCTACCGGACGGTCAGCCCGATTGTCAAGGCTTATTTACCTAATACGGGATTCAGGTCCGACGCTGTCCCGTCGGCGGCTGGCGGAGGATCTCGGCGATCTCCGCCTCGGACTTGCCCCGGACCGCGTAGCCCAGGTCTTCGAAGCGATCGATCAGCGTTGCGCTGTCGGCGGCGGAACGCGCGGCCCATTCGGAGAGGGCGGCGTTCACCCGCACGATGTCCTCCGCGGGATCGCCGTCCGGCGGGTCGGGAATGGCGTTCATGCTCAGCACCTCGGCGCCGGACGGGGGTTCGACGGCCTCGCAGGAAGCGCGCCATCGCAACCCAACGTCCGACGGCGTCCCGGTTTCCCGGCTCGCGGTCCCGGTCGGCTCGCCCTCAGGCGGCGCTCCGGAAGGCGTCGGGCCGGCCCAGCCCGATCGCCTTGGCGAGTTCGGAGCGGGCCTTGGCGTAGTTCGGCGCCACCATCGGGTAATCGGCGGGCAATTTCCACTTCGCGCGGTATTGCTCGGGGCTCATCCCGTACTTCGAGCGGAGATGCCGCTTGAGCGACTTGAACGTCCGCCCGTCCTCCAGGCAGACGATGTAATCCGCCGTCACCGAGCCCTCGACCGGGACCGCCGGTTCCGCCCGCGCGTCCACCGGGCCGCCATGGTCCTCCGCGACCCGTTTCAGGGCCGCGTAGACATTCCCGAACAACGGCCGCAATTCGCCCACCGGGACGGCGTTGTTGCTGACATAGGCCGCCACGATATCGGCCGTCGCACCGACAAGATCGATCCCGTTCCTGTTCTCTTCCACCACGTCCCCCCGATTTCCTAAGAAGCGTGCGTCTCGCTTCTGCCCTCGCCAGTTCAAGCAGCGCCTGATGCAGGCATCGGGACAGAGTGGCACCCAGCACAAACAGGCGGCCCCAGGCCGGGAGTGCACCAATCGATCCCTCATACGAAGGTACAACAGGTGGTTTTGTATTACAAGTTAGAACATCATTACGGATACGCGCCGATGTTTCGGTTGCGCGATACTTAAAGTTCCGCCATCCCATCTAGAAGTAGACCGTCATTTTCTTGAAACCTACCTAAAGTTATGTCCTGGCCGGTTCCGGCGTCGCGGCGGCTTGCGTCCCGGCCCCGGGCGGGACACATCCCCAGACCGGGCGTGACGGAACCCGGCGGGAGAGACGATGACGGATATCGGGCGCGGCCTTCTTGCTCACCGGACCGGGGCGCCGGTCGCCGAGATCCGGCCGCGGCGCTTCAGCGTCCACGGCCGGGAGATCGTCGACGACTACGCGTGGTTGAAAGCGGAGAACTGGCAGGCGGTCCTCAAGGACCCCGCCGCCCTGCCCGACGACATCGCCGCCTATCTCAAGGCCGAGAACGCCTTCGCGGAGGCCGCGCTCGCCGGCGCCGCCGACCTGCGCAAGAATCTGGTCTCCGAGATGCGCGGCCGCATCCAGGAGGACGAGAGCGGCGTGCCCGATCCCGACGGGCCCTACGCCTATTACACCCGCCACCGGGAGGGCGGGCAGCACCCGCTGGTCTGCCGCCGGCCCTCGACCGCGCCGAACGTGCCGGAGTCGGGCCCCGACCCGGACGAGACGATCCTGATCGACGGCGACCGCGAGGGCGAGGGGCTGCCGTTCTTCGAGATCGCCGCCGCGGTCCATTCCGACGACCACGGCCGGCTCGCCTGGAGCGCCGACACCAAGGGCTCGGAACTCTACACGATCCGGGTGCGCGACCTCGCCACCGGGCTCGACCTCGACGACCGGGTCGAGGCCACCTCCGGCGAGGCGGTCTGGGCCGCGGACGGACACAGCTTCTGGTACGTGGCCCTCGACGCCAACCACCGCCCCGCCAAGGTCATGCGCCACCGGATCGGCACCGGGCAGGCGGACGACGAGACGCTCTACACCGAGGCGGATGCCGGCTACTTCGTCCATATCGGGCGCACCCAATCGTGCGCGTTCCTCGACGTGACCGCGAGCGACCACGAGACCTCGGAGGTCCGGCTGCTCGACCGGCACGCGCCGTCCGGCTCCCTGCGCCTGGTGCAGGCGCGCGAGCCGCTGCTGATCTACGACGTCGAGCACCGGGGCGACCGGCTCTACATCCGCACCAACGCGGACGGCGCCGAGGACTTCAAGATCGTCACCGCGCCGCTCGACGACCCGGGCCGGGCCAACTGGACCGACCTCGTGCCCCACCGGGCCGGGGTGATGATCCGCCACCTGCACCTGCTGGCCGGCCACCTGGTGCGCCTCGAGATCGAGAACGCACGGCCGCGGATCATCGTGCGCGACCTCGCGGATGACGGCGAGCACACGGTGGCGTTCGCCGAGGAGGCCTACGCGCTCGGCCTGCGGGGCGGCCACGCGTTCGACACGGCGACGATCCGCTTCGTATACTCGTCCATGACGACGCCGTCCGAGACCTGGGACTATGCCTGCGACAGCCGCGGCCGGACCCTGCGCAAGCGCCAGAGCGTGCCGTCCGGGCACGATCCGGCCGCCTACGTGACCCGCCGGCTGTTCGCCACCGCCCCGGACGGCGAGCAGGTGCCGATCTCGCTCCTGCACCGCCGCGACCTGGCGCTCGACGGCTCGGCGCCGCTCCTGCTCTACGGCTACGGTTCCTACGGGACGCTGATGCCGGCCGGGTTCCGCACGAACCTGCTCAGCCTGGTCGACCGCGGCTTCGTCTACGCGATCGCGCATATCCGCGGCGGCACCGAGAAGGGCTGGCGCTGGTACCTCGACGGCAAGCGCGAGAAGAAGCCCAACACCTTCACGGATTTCATCGCCTGCGGGCGGGCGCTGATCGCGGCCGGCTACACGGCCGAGAAGCGCATCGTCGCCCATGGCGGCTCGGCCGGCGGCATGCTGATGGGCGCGGTCGCCAACCTCGCCCCGGAGCTGTTCGCCGGCATCGTCGCCGACGTGCCGTTCGTGGACGTGCTCAACACCATGCTGGACGCGGAATTACCGCTCACCCCGCCGGAATGGCCCGAATGGGGCAACCCGGCCGAGAGCGTGGCGGCGTTCGAGACGATCCTGTCCTACTCGCCCTACGACAACGTCGCCGCCAAGGACTACCCGGCGATCCTGGCGCTCGGCGGCCTCACCGACCCGCGCGTGACCTACTGGGAGCCGGCCAAATGGGTCGCCCGCCTGCGCGCCACCCTGACCGGCGGCGGCCCGATCCTCCTGCGCATCAACATGGAAGCCGGCCACGGCGGCGCGGCCGGCCGCTTCGACCGGCTGGAGGAGGTGGCGCTGATCTACGCCTTCGCGCTGATGGTGGTGGGGACGGTGTAGGGGCGCTACCTAAAAAGCTATCAGGATTGCAAAAAATTGAGCATTTTTTGCAATCCTATGGCGCAGATTGCGCAAGATTAAATTCTTAGGCAACATTTAATTCGCCACTCCCAAGTTCAGAGGACAAATGACGAACATAGACCTCATGCTGCGGGTGACCAAAATTCTTTCGATGATCAATCAAATGATCTGTCAACGCATTCTTTGCGTCGTCAAGCTTACCTAGCTTCCAGTAGATCATCGCAACATCAAGCAGAGGAGCCGATGATATTTTATCTTTTTTGTATATAGATTCGGTTAGCTCTTCAATTATTGTGTACCGCGAACAAAATCTATTCAGAAATGGTATGCTAAACTCATTTATCAAGCAAATCGCTTTATCCGTCAATAAATCAATATTATCAGATAGGTCCCACCAGATATCGTCATTCGACGCAATTAAACTGAGCCGGCGGCGAATCTGACAATGCGTGCAGTTCACGGAATTACGAGAACGTAGCTTAAAGCTCATTCTTTCGAATACTTCCGACACAAATACAGCGATTTCTATGGTAAATTTTCCGTATAAATTTGGTCGCAGATTCAATATTTCCGTAGGAGATGGCGGCCCGACATTATATCTTCCCGCCTGGAAATCGATTAAATGCTGAATATCGCCATCAACTAATCTCATTAGACTTCGTTTTCTACTACGAAAATCGAACGATCTTATATTTTCAAATACATTCTTTTGAATTTTATTGAGCACTTGAACATGCCCTGATCCATATATCATTGAACTCAAATCCAGATAAGACAAATGGTGGGTTAATATATTACTCGGATCGTTATAAATACCGCAAAATCGATCAGCCTCAAACCTTAAATTGCTTAGTTGGAGCAGCCATTTCGATATGAGGCGCGGAACACCACAAAATTACCTCAGGGCAATAAATTCGTAAATTTTGCAATCGCTGAATTTGCGAAACGTCGGATATACTTGATTATGGCCGTGCTTCCGGCGGCATTGCATCCTGAGGATGTGGGACCGCAGGGTTCTCGTTCGCTTCTCCTCGATCACGCATCTGTCGCGCCGCGTCCGCCGCCGCCTTGTCGGCGGCGGCCTTGAGGGCGGCGGCGCGGGCGCGGTCCATCTCGATCCGGGCCCGGCGGCGCTGGCGCTCGACCTGGTCGGCCTCGGTCAGCTCGATCGTGTCCAGCTCGCGCTGGAGCACGAAGGCCGCCAGCCCGTTCGACAGGGCGCCGACGTCGAGCACGCGCTCGGGGGCCGCGAGGGACCCGGTGAAGCCGAGCTGGACGGCCGGGGGGCCGGCGCTCCAGCCGCGGGGGACCGGGCCGCCGGACAGGAGCCCGCGGGCGTCGAGCCGGCCGCCGCGCAGGTCGTAGCCGAGGGTGCCGGACCAGCGGGCGGCCCCGAAATCGAGGTCGAGGGGGCCGGCTCTCAGGACCCCGCCCACGAGGGTGGCCGGGCTGCGCGCGGGCGCCTTCGCCTGGGCGCCGGCCTTCGCGAGTTCCTCGGCCACCAGGGCCTGCAGCCGGCCTTCGCGGAGGGGATCGTCGATCTCCACCGCCCGGGCGAGCGCGCGACCGAGCGACGCCGGGTCGGCCCCCGGAACGCTCAGATCCTTGAGGGTGAGGCTGCCGCTGCCGGACAGGTTGTCGGCGAGGCCCGGGGCGGTCTCGGCCGTGGTGACGAAGCGCGCGGACGCGGTCAGGCGTCCGCCGATCGGACCGCCGGCCAGGGCGGAGAGGGCCACGTCGTCGAGGGCGCCCTCGCCGGTGACCGACGCCTCCGCGCCCCGACGGGTGAGCGTGGCCGAGCCCGCGATCCGCCCGCCGGCGAGCTTGCCCGTCAGGTTGCGCAGGGTCAGGACGCCGTCCGCAAGGCCGAGGGCCAGGCCGGCCTCCGTGGCGGCGAGGCCGCGGCCGAGGTCGAGGGTCGCGACACGGGCCTCGAGCGCGAGGGGGGCGAGCGCCTGCGGGACCGGGCCGAAGCGGTCGGCCTTGGCCGGATCCGGTGGCAGCAGCAGCGCCGTCGCCAGCTGCGGCACCGACAGGCGGTCGAGGCTGAGCCGGCCGCGCAGCGCCCCGCCCGGGGCCCGCTGCAGCCGGCCGCCCAGGGC